>JARRLQ010000037.1:0-24670 GCA_037386905.1 Woeseiaceae bacterium | reverse complement strand
ACTGGTTGTTCGGCGCACCTCGTACTTATGGAGTTAAAGTCGCGTTTAATTTCTGATTTGCGCGCCCCCCCGGAGGCCCCGTTCGAATGCGAGCGGGGCCTCTTTCTTGGAGAAACGCTGTCGATGTGTTCTCCGCAATACTATTGCTTTTCGTTCGAAGCGTTGGTCTTGCCTCTTTGGCCGATGCCTTGCCATGTTCGCTGCACGACCGCAAACAGCAAGGCCGTGGACCAGCCCACCAACATTATGCCGTTCAGCGCCTCGATTCCACTGAGTAGGCGGAACCGTTCTGTCAGCGTAATGTCGCCGTAGCCGAGCGTCGTAAACGTGACGAACGAAAAGTAGACGGCCTCCTCGAACGACGCCAGGTCTCCAGCAGGCACCAGGCGCAGGTAGGCGTTCGCCCACATGATGATTTCAAGCGTATGCAGGACAAGGAGCACCACCACGGTGCCGATGAGGACGTGCAGCGTTTTGCCAGGCCGGACCGCCCCTGCCTCGTCGGCGTACGTTCGCGTCATGACACGCAGCCATCCCGCCGTACCAATGGCATGTATGACGACGGTGATGACAACGAGCAATGCCCCAATGAGAGCGAACTTGATCATCTTGTTGTTCCCATAGTCTCCGATACGGGTGAGTGCCCGTTGAGTGGTCATTGTTCACCGTCGGCCGGCCGGACCTGATTCTATCAGTTATCATCGGCCGAACTGGCAACTGGGTGCCCCGGTGCATACAAACACTTGAACCCGACCATCGACCTCGATATCAGTGGGACCTGACTTATTATCGTCTTGAATCGCCAAGTGGCCCACGCGCCCGGAATGAAGAGATGAGGCGGGCTATTTCAATTCGTGTCCATGGAGGCCGTTCTGTTCTCCAGACGCTCAATCCTGGCCACGACATCGTCGCAGGCGCGGTGCTCGATCTGCCCACGGTCTGCCACGTGGTAGACCTTGCCGCCGACTTTTTCCAGCGTCAGCGCAACGTGGTCCCTCGGTGTGAGGTTTATCGGCACGACCTCGGGCGGTGAGCTGTGCAATTCGACACGATACTCACCTTCAGGCAGGTACATGGTCTCGTCGGACCCGAGCGCACCAGATGCAACTTCAACATTGCCCTTGTAAACACTGAATGAGGTAGCAACTGTCCGCGCAAGCGCTTCCTTGAGTTCCTCGGCGCTGCCTGCCGTGACGTAACGTCCACCAGATGCATCGGCAATCGCCCGCAGACTCCACGTGTCTTCATCGGCCGCATTGGCGAGACCGAACCCGATGACGTGTACCATGATGCCCTGATCGGCAAGCTCGCGAGCCGCGCGTGCCGGGTCGCCACCGCAGCTCTCGATGCCGTCGGTTACAAGCACAACCGCGCGGTCGCGTCGTTCCGTTCCGAAGTCATAAGCCGCCTGGTTCAGTGCATACGCAATCGGCGTCTGCCCGGTCGGGCGCAATCGTGAAATTGCCGCACGAATCGGCTCGCGGTTTTGTTCGGCAAACGGTACAAGCAAAACCGAGTCGCCGCAGTTGTTGCTCTCGCTGGGACTGGTGCTGCCATAAGCGCGCAAGGCCAGGTCGAGATCCTGCGGGAACCAGTAGGAAACATCTTCGAGGATATTCTTGGCGATGCTCATCTTGGCCTCGCCGTGAATCTGTCCCCACATGCTGCGGGACGCGTCGACGACAATTTCGACGGCGCGGTCTTCCAGTGAAATCACGGGTCTGCCATCCCTCGACGCGGCAACCTGCAGTGCGGCACAACTCGCATCGCGCACGGATACTGTCACCGAGGCTTCACGCACTTCGCCATCGAGGCTCGTCGCCATCGCGACGATTTCGTTGTCGCCAACGACGAGCGGCAGCTCGCCGGAGAACGTGCCGCCCGCCAGCTTCGCTGCGATCGGTTGCGACCCGTTCACGCTCAGCATGACGCTGTCGACGCCGGTCGTACGCATGTCGAGAAATGCCTGCGGCAACATCGTCGGGTCATTGACCTGCAGAAACGTTCCGCCTGTCGCCCAGGCAATTGTGTCGAGGATCGAAGAGCCTCGCGTGTCCGAGCCGAGCAGCAGCGATTGGACAGCGACACCATTCGCATGCGATTCCACGGCAGCCTCGTAAGCTTTTTTCTCATTCGACTTGCCGTCGGTGAACAGCATGATCACGCGGGACGAACCAGGCCGGCCGTTGTTCTTGAGTTCGCGCAACGCCGTGGTAATGCCAGCGGCAAGGTTGGTGCTGCCGGACCGCGGCAGGCCCCGCAGCACCTCGACCACGGCGTCCCGGTCAGACGTCAGCGGCTGTACCAGGGAACCGGCATTGTCGAAGCTGACGACGCCGATCTTGATGTCGCTCTTCGGCGAGAGGTTCTTCACCAGGCCAATGGCGCCCAGCGAGCGATAGTCTTTCGGGTCAGTGCTGCGCAGGCTCTGCGACGTGTCCATGACGAACACCATGTCGAGGTAACGCACACCACCAATAGCCGAGGCGATACCGTCGACTTCTACCACCGTCTCGCCGTTGGCCGCGGTGAAGTCCGGGCCCGGCGACTGGATCTCGATCTGTAAGCCTTCCTGGGCGGCCACCGGACCGCAGACCAGGGCCAGCAATAAGGCGACGAATGCGACTCGCATGGCAAAACCTGCAATTTCCTTAACTTTCAGCAGGGTAGACCCGCGAGCAGACATAATCTGGGACACAGGACACACTTTGGGAAGGCAATTTTCAGGCCGTTTTGCGCAGTTTGCGGTATTCCGACGGCGCAAGGCCCGTGGAGCGCCGGAACTGGCGCGTAAATGAGCTCTGGTCTGCGTATCCGGCGTCCAGCGCCACCTCTGAAATGGGTTTATCCGTTTCAACGAGGACATTACTGGCGTGGCTGATGCGGATCTTGAGCATCCACTGCCCTGTCGTGAGCCCGAAGACCCGCCGCATGCGCCGGTCCAGCTGGTAGACCGACATTCCTGCGATACCTGCCAGTTCATCAATGGTCGGGCGCTTCGAGAGGTTTTGTTCGGCATAGTCGACTGCCTCGGCGATGTGCTCGAAGTCCTCCGTCGTGATGTCGGGCAGCCTGAGATCCTGCGAAACACCGACAACTCCAACAACTGCGCCGTTTTCGTCCAGCAGTGGCAGCTTGGTCGTCATGCACCAGCCCACATCCCGAGAACGGATCAGGTGCAGCTCGAGCCGATCGATAAGCCTCTGACCAGTCCTGATGACGCGTCGATCCTGGTCCTCGTAAGCCCGGCCGAGAGTCTCGCCCAGCACTTCCGCTGGCCTTTTGCCCAGCAGTTCGCTCTTGTCGCGCAGTCCACAGCGCTCCGCCAGCGTCCGGTTGGCATCGGTATAACGTCCCTCGGCGTCCTTGACGAAAAAGACGATGTCGGGCAGCTGGTCGAACAGTGCGGCAATCGGCGGCTCGGCTGGCATCCACTGATTATGCCAAAATTCAAGTCATTGCCGATATCAATGTACAGACGAACCATGCTCAAATTCGATATATTTGTCTGAATTCGGGTGTTTTGACCCGGCACAAACTCAATTCCGGAGTTCCCGCGTATGGCAGGCAATAACAACGTGTTCTCGGGCTGTGTCCCGGCCCTGATGACGCCCTGCGACGAAGCAGGCAACCCGGATTTCGATGCGCTCGCCGCCAAGGGCAAGGAGCTCATCGAACTCGGCATGAGTGCCGTTGTGTACTGTGGCTCTATGGGGGACTGGCCGCTGCTGACCGACGAGCAGCGCAAGCAAGGCGTCGAGAAGCTCGTCGCGGCGGATGTACCCGTCATTGTCGGGACTGGCGCACAGAACACGCGCCGCGCTGCCGACCTTGCTCGTCACGCGAGCGAAGCCGGAGCGGGCGGCCTGATGGTGATTCCGAGAGTACTGTCGCGCGGGCCGTCGGTCGCGGCACAGCGCACTCATTTTTCGGCAATTCTCGAAGCCGCCGGCGACCTGCCCGCCGTCATATACAACAGCCCCTACTACGGCTACGAGACGAAGGCAGACCTGTTCTTCGAATTGCGCGACCGATACAGCAACCTGGTTGGCTTCAAGGAATTTGGCGGCGCCGACTCGCTCACCTATGCGGCCGAGAACATCACGAGTGGCGACCCTGACCTTACCCTGATGGTCGGCGTGGACACGCAAGTTGTGCATGGCTATGTTCGCTGCGGCGCCGGCGGCGCCATCACCGGCGTTGGCAATGCGCTACCAAAGGAAATCCTGCGCCTCATCGAACTCTGCGAACTGGCAGCGGCTGGCGACCACGAAGCCTACCGGCTCGCCAGGGAGCTCGACGAAGCGCTCGCCGTGTTGTCGAGTTATGACGAGGGACCTGACCTCGTGCTCTATTACAAGCACCTCATGGTGCTCGAGGGCAATCCCGGCTATGCGCACCAGATCAATCCCGATGACCAGCTCAGCGCCTCGCAAAAAGCACAGCTCGAAGATCAGTGGCGCCAGTTCCGCCAGTGGTGGGCAGGCTGGCCGGGCGCCATCGGCTGAGGGGTCAGAGCCCTTTTTTGACCACATGCGGAGCGTAGCCACATATGGGGAAAAAAGGGCTCTGACCCCGGGTGTTATGAGAGTCATCGACTCGCACACGGAAGGTGAACCAACCCGCGTCATCATCGACGGCGGGCCCGACCTCGGCAACGGCAGCATGCAGGAACGGATCTCGCGCTTTGCCGATGAGTTCGATCAACTCAGAAAGACGACGATCCTGGAGCCGCGCGGCAACGATGCGATTGTCGGCGCCCTGCTCTGCGAGCCGACGCAGGATGACTGTGCCACCGGCGTGCTGTTCTTCAATAACACCGGCTACCTCGGCATGTGTGGTCATGGATCGATCGGCGTCGCTGTAACGCTCGCCTACCTCGGACGAATCGAGCCCGGATTAGCGAGACTCGAAACACCGGTCGGCGTCGTGTCGGTCAACCTGATCGATGACAACACGGTGACTGTCGAGAACGTCGCCAGTTACCGCTATCGCAAGGACGTAACGGTCGACGTCCCCGGACTCGGCACTTTCGAAGGCGACATCGCCTGGGGTGGCAACTGGTTTTTCCTTTGCAAGGACTCGCCCCACCCGCTAAACCTCGCACACGAACGATCATTGACCGAAAGCGCGTTGCGCGTGCAGCAGGCGTTGCGCGACCATGGCATCACTGGAAAGGACGGCGCCGAGATCGATCACATCGAGTTCTTCGGCGCCCCCGAATCGCCGGATGCCGACAGCCGCAACTTCGTGCTGTGCCCGGGTGGCGCCTATGACCGCTCACCGTGCGGCACGGGTACCAGCGCCAAGCTCGCCTGCCTGGCCGACGACGGCCAGCTGGCACCCGGTAGCGACTGGATCCAGGAAAGCGTCATTGGCAGCCGCTTCATTGCCAGGTACCGGCTCGACGACGATGGCAACATTATCCCGAGCATTACTGGCCGCGCGTTCATCTGCGCAGACTCAACGTTGATCCAGCAGGACGGCGACCCGTTTCGCCATGGAATTACCTGACGGTGGCCAGCGATCGCATCATCGTTGTCGGCGCCGGCCATATCGGCATTGCGTGTGCGCACTACCTGCGACAAGACGGCTACGAGGTCACCGTCATCGACCAGGGGCGCATCGGGGATGCGTGCTCGCGGGCGAACTGCGGTTTCGTCGCGCCAAGCCACGTGCTGCCGCTGACGACGCCGCAGAAAATTCGCGACGGCCTGCTGTCGATCTTCCGCCCGCGGGCGGCGTTTCGCATCAAGCCGCAACTTCGGGCCTCGCTGTATCGCTGGCTGTTCCAGTTCGCGCGTCGCTGCACGCACCGGCAGATGCTCGAGGCCGGCAGGGCCCTGCGCAGCATCCTCGAGGCATCCGCCAGCGAGTACCGCGAATTGCTGGCCGACCCGGCAATGGACTGTGAGTGGCATGACTCGGGACTGATGTTCCTGTTCGCCGCCGAGGAGGCGCTCGGGGAGTACGCGAAAGTCAACGAGATGCTTGCCGGGAATTTCGGCCTCAGTGCGAAGCTTATCCCTGGCGATCAACTCGCGCAGCTCGAACCTGCACTTCGCGACGGGCTGGCCGGTGCATTCCTCTACGAGGACGACGGTTTCCTGCGTCCCGACAAGCTGAACGCGACCTGGTCACATCGCCTCAGGAATGATGGCGTCACTTTCGTCGAGGACTGCCGGCTTGACCGAATCGAAAAGACCACTGGCTCGATCTCGGCATTGCACACGACACGCGGCGAAATGAAAGCCGACCAGTACGTGTTCGCGACCGGCGCCTGGTCCAGCCTGCTCGCAAAAGACCTCGAGTGCGACATCCCGATCGAGCCGGGCAAAGGGTTCTCGGTGACGATGGAGAGCCCGGAGCTGATGCCGAAGCGCGCGATGTTGTCGGAGGAAGCGCACATTGGCATCACACCGTTCGACGGCGGCCTGCGCATTGGTTCGATGATGGAGTTTGCCGGCTTCGATGACTCGCTGCCGAACTTCCGGATTCAACAACTCAAGGACGCGGCAGCGATGTTCCTGAAGCAGCCGGTCGGTGCTGTCGACACGCATACCTGGTACGGCTGGCGGCCGATGACCTGGGACAGCCTGCCGATCGTCGGCCGCGTGCCGCGCCTGTCCAATGCGTTGCTGGCGGCGGGGCACAACATGCTCGGCCTCACCCTTGCGCCCGTAACCGGGAAGATCATCGCCGATATCCTTGCTGAGCGGCCGACCAGCCTGCCCATCGAGGCCTTGTCTCCGGCAAGGTTTTCGTGATTCCCTGAGGCCGCGATGACGGCTGCAAACCAGCAACAGGAACACACGACTTCGTATTACGCCGCATCGGCCAGCGAAGCCACGCGCTACCCGTTACTCGAAGGCGGGAAGTCCGTTGACGTGTGCGTCATCGGCGCCGGGTTCACCGGCATTTCCGCCGCCCTCACACTGGCCGAACGCGGTTTTTCCGTTGCCATCGTCGAAGCCAATCGCGTCGGCTGGGGCGCATCCGGGCGCAATGGCGGGCAAATCATCAACGGCATGAGCGGTCTCAAAAAGGTCCGGGCACGGCATCCGCATGTTGCCGACGAAGTCTTCCGGGACCTCAAGTGGCGCGGCAACGATCTCATCCGCGAGCGCATCGAAAAATACGGCATCCAGTGCGACCTCAAGAATGGTTTTCTCGAAGTCGCCGCCAAACCGAAACATGTCCGCTACCTCGAGGAATATTACGAGGAACGGGCGTCGCGGGACTTTCCTTACGAGTACGAGCTCTGGGACAGGGAAGAAACCCGCGACAGGCTGGGCACCGACGCGTTTCACGGCGGTTTCGTCTGCTACCGCGACGGCCACCTGCATCCATTGAACCTGGCCATTGGCGAGGCACGCGCTGCGCATGGTCTCGGCGCGCAGATTTACGAACAGTCCCCGGTCGTCCGCATCCGGCACGGCATGCGGCCAAGAGTCGTCACGCCGTCAGGGCACATCGACGCCGACAACGTCCTGCTGGCCGGAAACGCATACAGCAGGCTGGAGCCAAAGCGATTGTCCAACCTCGTATTCCCGGCCGGCAGCTATATCATCGCCACGGAACCGCTGCCCGACGAAGTTGCGCAGCGCATTAACAGGAAAGACGTAGCCGTGTGTGACACTAACGAGATTGTGGATTACTACCGGCTCTCTGCCGACAAGCGGCTGCTCTACGGTGGTGCCTGCAACTACTCGGGTCGCGACCCGGCAAGCATCAAGTCTTACATTCGCCCGCGCATGCTGAAGGTGTACCCCGAACTCGAGAATGTTCGCATCGATTTTGAATGGGGCGGCAAGATCGGCATCGTCATGAATCGTGTCGTAACGGCCGGCCGCATCAATAACAACGTTTATTACTGCCAGGGATTCTCCGGCCATGGAGTGTGTGCTTCGCACGTCATGGGCGAAGTCATGGCCGATGCCATCGCCGGCACGGTGGAGAAATTCGACCTGTTTGCCGACATCAAACACTTCCGCGTCCCGGGCTCGCAGTGGGTCGGCAACCAGCTGATTGCACTGGGCATGTTGTACTACAAGCTCAAAGACAAGCTGTAGCGCGGCCTGCAGTCGCGCCCTTCCCGCCCCCTTTTCGTGACCTATGTCCTTGATGAAACAGGACAATCCCGCAGACTTGCACGACAGACTGTGCCCAGGGAGGGCACGTGGGAGGAGTTATGAACAGGCTTGCTGCATATGTACTGGCTGCATTGGGGTTCGGCATATACGGGGCTATGACGGATGTCGACCGCGACGACGCCGGTAACATTGTGGACGGTGGTACGCTGGATGCGTTCCAGGTCCGCCTCGGGGATTGTTTCGACGATCCTGATTCCTACGCTGACGAGCTTTCCAACCTGCCGGGTGTTCCCTGCTCGGAGCCACATGACAACGAGGCCTACTCGGTCTTCGACCTGACGGTGTCGTCATACCAGGAATACGACATCGCCGAGATTTCGGAGTCGTCCTGTATCGAGCGTTTCCCGGGCTATGTCGGCCGCGATTACGAGTCGTCGGCATTGGACGTCGTCACGATGTACCCGTCGCCTGACAGCTGGGCGCAAGGTGATCGTGAAGTTGTCTGCGCACTGTATGACATGAGCGGTGAAAAGCTCGTCGGCAGTGCCAAGGGTAGCGGCATCTAAATAGCCAGACGGTTGTTCTTGTTATACTCGTCCGCGTCACGCGACGCGGACGGGGTAGCAAGACAGCATGAAAGGATATCGCTGGGTCGTCCTGGCCGTCATTATCCTGGCGTCGTTCGTCGCCTATATCCTGCGCACCAACGTCAGCATCGTCAGCGAGGCGATGCGGCAGGACCTTGGTATGACCGAGGCTCAGCTAGGCCTCGTGTTTTCTGCCTTCGCTGCCGGCTACGCAATCTTCCAGTTCCCCGGTGGCATGATCGGCGACCGTTACGGTCCGCGCAAGACCATCGCTGCCATTGCTGTCGCGTGGACCGTGCTTACGGTCCTCACGGCGTTGATTCCGGGCTCCGACACCTGGCCCCTCGCATACACGGTTGCAGCGCTGATTCTCGTGCGCTTCCTCGTTGGTGCGGCTAACGGCCCATTTTTCCCCGTGACGATCGGAGGCACGATCGAGCGCTGGTTCCCGGCCAGCCAGTGGGGACTGCCGAACGGGCTCACGAGCACCGGACTCACGCTGGGTGCTGCCATGACGGCGCCGCTGGTTGCATTGCTCATGGAAAGCTACGGCTGGCGCAACGCATTGTTCATCGTCGCGCCGACCGGCCTCGTTGCCGCCCTCGCCTACTGGATGCTTGTGACTGATGATCCGGCCGAGCACCCCAAAATTACGCAACAGGAACTCGACTTCATTCGCTCGGACCGCCCGCCAGCCGAAGCCGAGGTCGAAAAAGGCGCATGGATGCTCGTGCTGAAGGACAGGAACGTGTTCCTGGTGGCGGCGAGCTACTTCTGCATGAATTACGTGTTCTACCTGTTCTTCAGCTGGTTCTTTTACTACCTCGTCAATGTCCGCGAGTTTTCGGCGCACGATGCCGGTTACTTCACAGCCGCGCAGTGGATCCTGGGTGCCGTTGGCGCAACAGCGGGTGGCTTCGCATGCGACATGCTGGTGAGAAGAATCGGTATCCGCAACGCCACCCGCTACCAGACGATGACGGGGCTGATCCTGTCGGGCGCGCTGCTCTACGTCGGGGCAACTTCGGGTGATGTCATGGTGACCATTGTCGCCCTGTGTTTCAGTTTTGGCTTCACACAGATTACCGAGGCCCCGATGTGGGTTGCGACGATGGGAGTTGCCGGCCGGCATTCGCAGATTGCCACCGGCGTTCTCAACACGGGCGGCAACATTCCCGGCGTAATCGGCGGCATGATGGTCCCGTTCATCGCAGGCTGGCTCGGCTGGTCAGCCGCCATCATCAGCGGTTCATTGTTTGCTTTCGTCGGCGCCCTGTTGTGGCTGTTCATACGCGCCGACGAACCGATGACAGAACAGGTCAGCTGACCTCCAGCACCGGCTTGCCGAGCACGTCGAAATCGGGAGTGATGCCAAGCCCCGGCGACTCAGGTGCCTTTGCAGCACCCGCCTGCTTGTCGTCGAGACCACTACCTGTCTTCACATCGACATAGGCATTGAAGTCGGTCGCCGCGAAGCGGAGCTCCTCGGGGGTCGAGTGCGAAAGGTGTGCGATGGCCGCCGTGATGAAGTCACTGCCCCAGGTATCCTCGATGTTCATCGGGATACCGAGATCGATACAAACATCGCGCGCCACCTTTGCCTTGGTCAGCCCGCCGAATTTCGAAATCTTGAGGTTGATTGCGTCCATCGCGCCGTCCTGGTGAGCGCGGATCAGCATTTGCAGCGAATCGATATTTTCGTCGAGGATGAACGGCAACGACGTGCGCCTTCGGGTAGCCAGGCTGTGCTCATATGATGTGCAAGGTTGTTCTATGTACACATCGACGTCCCTAACGCCATTGACGACGCGCGCCGCATCATCGACACGCCAGCCCGTATTGGCATCGGCGACGAGGATTTCGTCGTCAGCGAGGATGGCACGCACCGCGCGGATGCGCTCTATGTCCTGCAACGGATCACCGCCGACCTTGAGCTGGAACTTCGAGTAGCCCTGCTTGCGATAGCCCGCGACATTCTCCGCCATCTGCTCCGGCGAGCCCATGGTGATGGCGCGGTACAACTTGAAGCTGTCGCCGAAACGGCCACCCATCAGGTCGCAGATGGGCTTGCCGCAGTCCTGTCCCAGCAGGTCCCAGCAAGCCATGTCTATGGCCGACTTCGCGTAGCCGTGGCCGTTCAGCATTGCGTCCATGAGATTGTTGATGCGCCCAACCGCTGTGGGGTCCTGGCCGAGCAGGTGCGGTGCAAGCTCCGCGATGCCTGCACGTGAACCCAGCGCGAATGCCGGCAGATAGGCCGACCCCAGTGGCGTGTTTTCTCCGTAGCCCTTGCGCCCGTCATCCGAGATGACTTCGACGATGGTCGAGTCGAAGGTTTCGACAAAATGCTTGCCGCCGGCCCAGGTGTAGCGACCCTCTATCAGTGGCAAGTCGACCTGGTAGACCCTGATTGCATCGATCTTCATTGCTATTCTCCGCGCAGCGCGTCTGCGAGTTCGCGCCCCTTCGCTTCCGACAGGGCATCGAGTGGCGGCCGCACGTTGGTCCAGCGCTCGTCGCCTGTTTGCATCGCCAGCAGCCGCTTCTGAGCCGGTATTGGCGCGTAATCCTGGATCGTCAATCGCACCTTCGCAATGCTGGCCTGCTGCTCGCGAGCCGCATCCATATCGCCGGCATCGTAAAGCGAAACGACTTTCGAAATCGCGGCCATGTTCACGTTCGCTGTCGCGGAGATGCAACCCGGACCGCCCAGCTCGAGCGCGTCGATCAAGGGCAGTTCCGATCCCGGATAGACGATCAAACCGTCGATGTCGAACAGTCGGCGCGTATTGTCCCAGTCATTCGAGCTGTCCTTGATGCCGACAATCTGCTCCGGGAAATCCGCGTGCAGGCGCGCGGCGAGCGTCGGCGGGATGCCGACGACCGCGATAGGTGGAATGTGATACAGGAAGATGCGCGCCTCGTCGCCGATCGCGTCAATGAGCTGCTCGAAGTAGCGGTACAGGCCGTCCTCGCTGACACCCTTGTAATAGAAAGGCGGCAACGTCATCACGGCCTGGCAGCCAAGGTCGAGACAGGCTCGCGACAGCCGAGCCGTATCGGCCACGTCGGTAAGCCCTGTGCCCGGAATCAGGAGTGATGGATCGATACCGCCGTCGATCAGCGACCTGATTCCATCGATGCGCTCGTCGATACCGACAGAAAGCGCCTCGCCCGTCGTACCGAAAGGTGCGAAACCGGCACAGCCTTCCTCGAGCAGCCTGTTGGCGAGATCCACGTACAGGTCCGTCGCAATCGACAGGTCATCGTTGAACGGCGTCAGTATGGGTGCAACGACACCTCGAGGCGCATTGAAACTCACAACTAGCTCTCCCTTGCTTTCGCGAGGTCGCTCTCGATCGACCGCGACGCGAGATAGTAGTGTAACGCCGCCCATGGCGTTACGACGGATACAGCGATTAACAGAGCATAGCGCAACGAGTCGTCGCCAAAGGACGGCGCAAGGTAATCGCTTAGGATACCGACAACGGGCGGGCCCATGGCCAGCCCGATGAGGTTGATGATCAGCAATACGCTAGCCGATGCAACGCCGCGCATGCGTAGTGGCACGAGGCTCTGCGTCTGCGCCAGCACGGGCGCCAGGTAAAAATTGGAGATGAACACCGGCAGGATGAACATCAACAGCGCCAGCTTCGCACTGCCGGCCAGGTAGACGCCGAATGATGCAATCGCCGCCGCAAATTGTGTTGCTGCGATAAACCACATTGCATTGCGTTGCCTGATGCGACCGAAGAAATCCGCAAGCGCGCCGCCGCCAAGGAAGCCTAGCCCGCCGGCGATGCCGAGAATGAGACCGAGCCAGACGTTCAACAGAACAAAGCTGCCTTCGAAGCTGCGAGCCAGGAAACTCGGGAACCAGCTGATGGCTGCGTATCCTGCGAACGATGACAGCCCGGCGCCGACGGCCATGTTCAGGAACGACTTGCGGCTGAACAACAGGCCGAACACGTCCTGGATTGGCGGGTGCTGGCCATGATCCGTGCGCGCCTCGGAGTGGCCGCGCGGTGGCTCTGCGACTGTAAGCCGGACGACCAGGGCCAGCACGAGCCCGGGGATGCCGACAATGAAGAATGCTTCGCGCCAGCCGATATTCTCGACGACCCAGCCGCCCGCGATATACGCCAGCATGATGCCGGCCGAAATGCCCATCGTGTAGACGCCCATCGCTGTCGAGCGCCGCTCCGGCGGGTACAGGTCGGCAATCATTGAATGCGCCGGAGGGCTGCACCCGGCTTCACCGATGCCGACACCGATGCGGGCCAACGCAAGGTGCCAAAAGTTTGCCGCCAGTCCGGATAGCGCCGTCATGCCGCTCCAGATGGCCAGTGCAAGGGTAATCAGGTTGCGACGGTTCCAGCGATCGGCCAGCAACGCGATCGGAACGCCGAGCACGGAATAGAACAGGGCGAATGCCGTGCCCACGAGCAAGCCGAGAAGCGTGTCGCTGACCTGGAACTCGGCACGAATCGCCGGCAACAGGATTGCCGGCAGCTGCCGGTCCACGAAGTTGAACATGTACACGAAAGTCAGCACGCCCAGCGTGTAGCTGCGCGCGGCGTTACTGACGGACGAAGAGGTTCCTGATGATGTGCCCTGCAATGCCGGGGTTCTCGCGCAGCCTGCGAAGCGAGTAGTTATACCAGAGCTCGCCGAACGGCACATAAACTCTGAGCGGGTGCCCGTCCGCGACGAGCCTGGCACGAAGCTTCTCGGTCACGCCGAGCAGCATCTGGAACTCGTACTGGTCGGTGCCGATGCCAAGCCGCTTGATCGATGCTTCGGCTCGCTCGACGAGCACCGCGTCATGCGTGGCGATGCCGACGCGCGCCCCGCCCTCCAGTAGCAGGTCGAGAATCTCGCTATAGGAATCACGGTTATCTTCGTAGTCGGTGTACGCGATCTCCTCCGGCTCGATGTAGATGCCTTTGCAGAGCCGAATGTCGGTCGGCCCCTCGGCCATCAGGTCGATGACATCCTGCTTGCTGCGCCGCAGGCAGGACTGGATGACCGCGCCGACGCGATCGTAGTCGCGGCGCATTTCCCGGTAAATGTCGAGCGTCATCGACGTAACGCTCGAGTCTTCCATGTCGATGCGCACGAAGTTGTCGTGGTCGGCCGTGCTTGTCAGCAGGTCGTGCATCGCGGCACGGCACCCTGGCTCATCAAAGCGCAAGCCGAGTTCGGACAGCTTGACCGAGATGCCACACTGGAGCCCATTATCACGTATGCCGTCGAGCGCAGTGCGATACAACGCCAGGGCCGCCGCAACCTGGTCCGCGTTTTCGATATCTTCGCCCAGGACGTCGATCGTTCCCGTGCACCCTGTGTCATTGAGCTCGGCAACAGCACGGTAGGCATCCTCGAGCTGCGTGCCCGCGATATAACGACGGGAAAAACGCCAGACCAGGCCCCGTGGCAGGTAAGGCATCACGCCGATGAGCGCTTTGTGGAAAGGATTCCCCGTCATGCCGTCAAAGTGTCAGTAATCACGCTTATTCTGTCTGTCCGCATATACCGATATAGTCATGCACTATGGCGAACATACTCATTATTTATTCGACTACCGACGGCCACACTCGCAGCATTTGTGAGCGATTGCAAAACCGCGTGGCTGAACAACACACCGTTGAACTCGTCGCGATGGCCGAGCAGCCTGGCATTGATCTTGATTCGTTCGACAAGATCGTCATCGGCGCCAGCATCCGCTACGGCAAACACCAGCCCGAGGTCTTCGACTTCATCAAGCGCAACCGGGCCGCGCTTGAGTCAAAGCCGAGCGCGTTCTTCTCGGTCAATGTCGTCGCGCGCAAGCCCGAGAAGAACACACCGGAGACGAACCCCTACCTGCAGAAGTTCCTGAAGAAAATCGACTGGGCGCCGCAGAACCTGGCCGTGTTCGCCGGCAAGATCGACTATCCGCGCTACGACTTCATGGATCGCACGATGATTCGATTCATCATGTGGATGACCAGGGGACCGACCGACCCGACACTGACGATCGAGTTCACGGACTGGGACAAGGTCGATGAATTCGCCAGCACCGTGAAGGGGATGTGATCAGGCGCTGCTTTTTCTCAGTATTAGTTTCTCGAGCCCGAACAGCGCCAGGCCGACAAGCAACAACCAGCCGGTAAATTCCCACGACTCCTGCCTGGAGTTCGATGCGATCCACATGCAAAGGCCGATTGCGATGACGGGTATCGTGTAGCCACCCGGAAGCTTGAACGCGTTTGCCGCGACCTCTGGCTCCGCATTTCTCTTGATGATGGGCAATGCCGCGATCGACACGCTGTAGACGATCATGCGCGTCAGCGTCGACGCAATCGCCAGCTTCACAAATGTGCCGGACAGGGCTACTGCCAGCCCAATGCCGCCGAAGAACAGTACAGAGTTGGCCGGCGATGCGTACTTCGAGTGTATCCTGCCGAACCATTGCGGTAACAGTTTCTGCTCCGCCATGGAAAAGGTCAGCCGCGAGGCACTGAGCACTGAACCTGCCAGGTTACCGCCAATCGAGAACACCGCCGTCAGCGCCATGATTACGGCGCCGATGGGACCAACCAGCTTGCTCGCGACATCGGCCAGCGTCGCTCCGCTGTCGAGATCGTCCGGCAGCACGACGACATAGACAAGCATGATCAGCAGGTAGAGCACGGTGATCAAGACAACGGTCTTGACCATCGCAAGCGGAATCGTTCTGCGCGGGTTTTGCGTTTCCCCGGCCGTCATCACCACGGCCTCGAAACCGATGAACGCATAAAACAACAACAGTACGGTACCGCCCGGATCATCGATCGTGGGAAATGTTTCGGGAAACAGCACGTCCGGGCTTACGAACTGCAGGCCGAGCACAATCAGGATCAATAACGGCACGACTTTGAAGAACGTAAATACCGCCAGCGTGCGAATGCTGTCTTTGACGCCAAGCACGTTGATCAGGGTCAGCCCGCCAATGACGACCGAAACGACGACGGCGTGCCCCCTTTCGGTATCGAACCAGGCCCAGATCGAGCCCAGGTACAGTGCGATAGCATGGGAATTGGCCGCGGTGGAGGCGATGCGGCTCACATAATAAATCCAGCTGGTACCGAAACCGACGACCGGCCCGAAGGCCGTGGTCGAATACAATGCGGGTCCGCCGGAAGCCCGGAAGTAGCTGGCGAGTTCGGCGAACGCGAGTACGAGCAGGATTACCAGCAGGCCAGCCCCGACAAACAACCAGGGACTCAGGATGTCGGCGCGTTCGGCAACTCTTGACGGCAACGCGAAGATGCCGGCACCGATCATGCCGTTCAAAACCAGAAACGAACCACCGATGGTGCCGATCCCGCGGATCAGCTGGGTCTTCTGCGATGTCACTCGGCCTTCCCGTATGACCTGCCAACGGCAGATCATACAGGTTGGCGAGGCCTTAGCGAGCGACGGCGGCCAGGTTCAGAAGTGCCGGGACGTCGCTCGGCGCATACAGATCAATCTGCGAGAACGCGACCGGCTCGGTCGGTTTGGCCGTAACAACGAGCGTCGACTTGCCGAGCAGGAATTCCTTGTAGGGATCGATGATGTACTGGTCGAACTCGATGCCGCTGCTTGCGCCGACATACTTGAACGATTCGACCTGGGCACGAATGACATCCGCATCACTCAGGCCCTGTGACCGGCAATAACTGGCAACCCGGTCATTCAATGACTGATCGGTAAACTCTATGTGCATGCTCCTGAGACGCGGCTGGTACATGAGGCCCTTCGACATCTCTGCGATCATGTTGCCATCCATCTCGATACTGGCATCCACGTCCCACATGTCCGCCATGCTCATCTCAACGTCGACCGAGTAACGTGTCTCCTCATCGCGCAGGACCATGTACATGTCAATGTCCTGGTTCGCATAGCCAAGAGCGGAAAGTGTCGACGGCGAGAAGCCGTACTTGCCCGTGCATTCGTCGGCCGCAGCGAGCTCGGCCTGGCCAGCGCGCGCGGCCAGCGAAAACTCGTAAAGGTCCCGGAAGTAGTCCGCGTTCGACGGAATGCGCAAGCCTTCGACCAGGAAGCCGATGTACTCGGGCATCGCGTCCGGTCCTTGCGACGACAGGTCGCTGAGACTGATAAGCGACAGGAAGCTCGGCGTGTCGATACCAATGCGATCGATCGTCAGGTAATCGCTGTAGCCGTTGACGCGCACCCGCACGCCTTCGACAGTGAGCTCACCCGACAACGTGGAAGCCACACCGTCGTACTCGACATCGGCAAACGGCGCCATCTGAAGGACAGCCATGTCGACGGCTTCGCCGACTTCATTGTGCATGTAGAGCTTGGCGCCGCCGTAGCCCACGACTGCAAGCAAAATTATCCAAATGAAAAAGTTTTTCATCCGCGGGACCCGTTTCACATACTGGTTACAAATCTGTGCGACATGGTCGCGGCAATCGCAACGTGACGATACTGAATCGGTCACAAAATCAGGAATTTATCGTACAACTGCGACCTTGCTAGAATGCGCATCACCATGGACGACGCGCTCAAAGCCGAAATACGAGAGAACGTTTCCCGCTCCCTGCTCGAAGACGTGGGTGCCGGCGACATCACCGGCCAACTGATTCCCGCTTCGCGCTCCATCGAAGCGAGCATCATTACGCGCGAAGCAATGACGATGGCCGGCCGGCCGTGGGTCGATGAGGTCTTTCGTCAGGTCGATGCGGCGATTTCGACTAGCTGGCACTGCGACGACGGTGACGCTGTCGATGCGGAAACAACACTGTGCGAACTATCCGGACCCGCGCGTTCCATACTGACTGCCGAACGCACGGCATTGAACTTCCTGCAGTTGCTTGCGGCGACCGCGACGGTGACCGCTCAATACGTTGCGGCCGTTGCCGGCACGAACTGCCGCGTACTCGACACTCGCAAGACGATCCCCGGGCTGCGTCTCGCGCAGAAATACGCGGTGCGCTGCGGCGGCGGTCACAATCATCGTGTCGGCCTTTACGACGCCATCCTGGTCAAGGAAAACCACATCCTGTCAGCCGGCGGTATCACGGCCGCCGTTGATGCAGCACGACAGCTACAACCCGGCATGCCGGTGGAGGTCGAAGTGGAAACGCTGCAAGAGTTACGCGAAGCACTCGCGGTAACAGCGGAGCGGCTGCTGCTCGACAACTTCGACATCGACCTGCTCAACCAGGCCGTCATGATCAATCGCGACGAAGGGAACCCGCCCGCCGAACTCGAAGCCTCGGGCGGGCTGTCAATCGAGCAGCTCCCGGCCGTCGCGGCGACCGGTGTCGACTGCATTTCGGTGGGCGCCCTGACCAAGAATGTCAGGGCTGTCGACCTGATCATGCGCTCGACGGCAAGTCGGGCTCTTGCAGCTACTGCAGGATCAATTTCAACACGCGGTTGCAGCGTGTCCAGCGCATCGTAGATGTTCTCCAGCGTGATGCGTTTCATGTGCGGGCACAGGTTGCACGGGCGAATGAATTCGACGTCCCTGATATCCGCGGCGACGTTGTCGCTCATCGAACACTCGGTCACCATGAGTACGCGTTTCGGGCGTTCTTTCTGCACGTAAGCCTGCATCTGCGCAGTTGAGCCCACAAAGTCGGATGCTTCGAGCACATCGGGCGGGCACTCGGGGTGCGCGATGATCGTCAGGTCGTCGTAGTCCTTACGATAGTTCTCCAGTTCTTCGCCTGTGAAGCGTTCGTGGACTTCGCAGTGCCCGGCCCACGAAATGATGCGGACATCGGTCTGCGTGGCGACGTAGTTCGCCAGGTACTCATCGGGCAGGAAGATCACCTCGTCGACGCCGAGTGACTCGACCACGTCGACGGCATTGCCGGACGTGCAGCAAATATCGGATTCGGCTTTCACTTCGGCTGATGTGTTGACGTAAGTCACGACCGGGGCACCCGGGTGCTTTTCGCGCATCGTGCGAATGTCGGCCGCCGTGATCGAATCGGCGAGCGAGCACCCTGCCCGCTCATCAGGGATCAACACGATTTTGTCCGGGTTCAGGAGCTTTGCCGTCTCGGCCATGAAATGCACGCCGGCCAGGACGATGACATCGGCGTCCGTCTCGGCCGCCTTGCGCGCCAGCGCCAGCGAATCGCCGGTGATATCGGCAACGCAATGGAATATCTCGGGCGTCTGGTAATTGTGCGCAAGGATGACGGCGTTTTGCGCCTGCTTGAGCTCGTTGATCGCGGCAACGTAAGGCGCATGAACCGGCCATTCGACATCGGGAATGACACTTTTCACGCGTTCGTAAAACTGCGCGGTGCTCTTCAGAGCCGCAGGGGTATTGGTGGTGGGACGCATGGATGACCTGCCTCTCGGGAACGGATGTTCAGGTTTCTGCTGAAACTAATTATGCTCGCTGTGAGCATATTGGTTATACTCGCAAAGAGCATAAACTCTGTCAAGCCATGAACACGGGTCCCGAACAGACAATCATCAACCTGACGGCGGTCATCGTCGCGGTTACGGATAACCAGCCCCGCGTCCTGATCGTCGACCAGGACGGTCCGGGCCTGCCGTATGGCCCGTTTGACCCGGTACACCACGACACGCTCGAAAACGGCCTGCGCGAGTGGGTGGAGGCGCAAACCGGGCTGGACCTCTACTACGTCGAGCAGCTGTATACGTTCGGTAATCGCAACCGCGACCCCATCGAGTTACAGGGCGGCCCGCGTGTCGTTTCGGTTGCCTACATGGCGTTAACACATGAAGAGGATGCCGATACCGCGAATGCCGCGTGGCGCGACTGGTACAGCTTCCTGCCTTGGGAAGACTGGCGCGAGGGCCGGCCCCGCATTATCGACGATCAGATCCGTCCCGCCCTTGCCCAATGGATCAGGTGGGGTGGCGGCCGCCGTGGTCAACGGCAGGATCGCGCCAATGTGACGTTCGGTTCGCCCTCGGCTGCCGAGATGGATGCCGTGCTGTCACTGGAGCGTTTCGAATTGCTTTACGATGCGGGGCTCGTTTCCGAATCGTTGCGTGATCGCCGTACAGACGTCGACGCTCCGCCGGGTATGGGCACTGAGCTCATCTCTGACCATCGCCGCATCCTCGCGTCGGCGCTAGGCCGGCTGCGCGGCAAGCTCGCTTACCGTCCCGTCGTGTTCGAGTTGTTGCCCGGCGAGTTCACGCTGCTGCAGCTGCAACGTGTCGTCGAAGCATTGAGTGGCGCCCAGCTGCACAAACAGAATTTCCGCCGCCTCGTGACCAACGCCGATCTCGTCGAACCGATCGGCAGGACGGTGAGCATCGGCAAAGGGAGGCCGGCAAAGCTGTTTCGTTTCCGACGCGAAGTGCTCGGGGAAACACAAACAGTTGGCTTGTCACGGCCGATCATGCGAGACGTTGAGCAATAAATAAACTTTACATAACGCCGACGCGCAACCGTCATGTCAATCCGCTAAAGTAGGGAGAAGAACAAAAAACAGGATCTCCCGAAATGCCCCGCAACCCTTCCCGGCTTCGCGCCATGTTCGTCTTCTTCCTCGCCTGTGCCTTTGCCAATCCCGCCAGTGCACAGGTGTTCATCAACGAGATTCACTACGACAACACCGGCACCGATGCTGGTGAAGCGATCGAGATTGCCGGGCCGGCCGGCACCGACCTGACGGGGTGGTCGATTGTCTTGTACAACGGCAATGGTGGCGCATCTTATGGTAGTGACGCCCTTTCCGGCGTCCTCGTCAATCAACAGGGCGGCTTTGGCACGCTAGTTGTCGATTATCCGAGCAACGGGCTGCAAAACGGCGCCCCGGATGGCATAGCCCTCGTCGATAACACCAATACCGTCATCCAGTTTCTGAGTTACGAGGGCAGCTTTACGGCGGTCGGCGGGCCGGCCGACGGGCTGACGAGCACCGACATCGGCGTTGCCGAGTCGAGCGGTACGCCGGTTGGCGATTCCCTGCAATTGACCGGTTCGGGAACTCAGTACGCCGACTTTGCCTGGGCCGCCTCTCAGCCCAGCACGTTCTGCGCCATCAACACGGGCCAGACTTTTGGCGATGGCAGCGACGGCGGCGAAGACCCGTGCGGTGATCCCGGCGGTGGCGACCCGAGCGACGTCACGCTGGTTATCAACGAAATCGACTATGACCAACCGAGTACGGATGCCGCCGAATTCATCGAACTCAAGAACGTTGGTGCGGCCGATGTCGACCTGACCGGCGTCACAGTTGTCCTCGTTAACGGCAATGGCGACAGCGTTTACAACACATTCGCCCTGCCGGCAGAGACACTGGCCCCCGGCGACTATTTCGTCATCTGCGCCAATCCCGCAAACACGCCCGGGTGTGATCTCGATGTCAGCCCCAACACGAACCTGGTACAGAATGGCGCACCCGATGCGGTTGCCATTATGAGCGGGGCCACGCAGATCGACGGAGTCAGTTACGAGGGCGATGTCCCGTCAGTCGTTGAAGTCAGCGGTGCTGGCCTTGCCGATTCCGGATCGACACCTTTTGTCAGCATTTCGCGATTCCCCGATGGCGTTGATACGGACCAGAACAACGTCGATCTCAGCCTGCGCTGCACGACTCCAGGCAAACCAAACTCGGCCGACAGCGCGAACTGCCCCGATCCGTTACCGCCGCTTATCGTCAATGAGTTGCAGGCCGATCCCGATGCGTCACTCGGTGATGCGAATGGCGATGGCGTAACCAATACATCGCAGGACGAGTTTGTCGAAATCGTCAATATCAGTGGCGCGGCGATCGACATTTCGGGATGGACCCTGTCCGACGCCGTTGCCGTACGCCATACCTTCGCTGCTGGTTCGGTCATCGGCGCGCAATGCTCGATGGTCGTCTTCGGCGGCGGCACACACGGGCAATTTTGGCGGCACCGAAGTTCAGGTCGCGTCCGGTGGATTCCTCGGGCTTAACAACGGCGGCGACACCGTTACGCTGAATAACGGCGTCGACGATGTCGTTTCCATCGGCTACGGCAGCGAGGGCGGCAACAACCAGTCGCTTACCCGTGACCCGGATATCACCGGGGCGGAGCCACTCGTGCAGCACTCGACAGCCGGTGGCTCCGGTGGCGCCTTGTATTCACCTGGCACTCGCATTGATGGTTCGCAGTTCGATGGTTGCCCGCAATTACCCGTTGGCACGTTCGAAATTTTCGAGATCCAGGGATCTGGCAGTGCATCTCCGTATGCAGGCTTCCCGGTCATAACGGAAGGCAATGTCGTTACGGCCGTCGGTCCTGACGGGTTTGCCATGCAGACGCCGGACTACCGCAGCGACATGGACAGCAACACGTCGGATGGCATCTTCGTATTCACCGGTGGCGCACCGACGGTTTCCGTCGGCGACCTCGTCAATGTCACCGGCGACATCGTTGAATTCTTCGGCTTCACAGAATTCACGAACAGCCCCGAGGTGACCGTCATTGGCACCGACGCGCTGCCGACACCTGTGAGTCTCAACGGCAGTGTGCCGAGCCCCGACCCGGAAAGCCCGTCCTGCGCGATCGAGTACGAATGCTACGAAGGCATGCTCGTCGAGATCGCCAGTGGATCAGTTACCGGCCCTAACCAGCGGTTTGGCAGTGATCCTGTTGCCGAGGTCTTCATCACCGCGGCATCTGGACGCACGTTCCGTGAACCCGGCATCGAATTTCCAGGGCTGGCTGGCCTGCCCGTCTGGGACGGCAACCCCGAAGTATTCGAGCTCGATCCCGACAAACTCGGCTTGCCAAACCAGGCCATCCCGGCAGGATCGTCGTTCTCGGCAATCGGTATCCTCGGCTTTGAATTCGGCGACTACGAACTCTGGCCAACCAGCCTGGATGTCGATTCAGGTGACTTCCCGACGTCAGTCCGGGACAACCACTGGCTCGAAGCGACGGTCGGCAGCCTGAACCTGTTCCGGCTGTTCGACGATGTTGACGATCCACCGTCCGTGAATGGTGCTGGCGAGACGATCGATGACTTCGTTGTTTCGACCGACGAGTACCAGCGGCGGCTGACCAAGTTCGCCAGTTACATCGTCGATGGCATGGGCACGCCCGATATACTCGGCGTCCAGGAAGTCGAGAGTCTCAAGGTACTCGAAGATCTTGCCGCTGCGATAGATGCGCTCAATCCACATGCCCGGTACGAGGCCTACCTCGTCGACGGCAACGACGTCGGTGGCATCGATGTCGGATTCCTCGTTCGCAAGTGGCGTGTGTGGGTCTGGAGCGTCGAACAACTCGGCGCGGAAGAAACCTACGTCAATCCGAACGATGGTTCTCTCGATATCCTCCATGACCGCCCGCCTCTGTTGCTGAAAGGGTGGGCCGGGCTACTGCCGATCAATGTGATGGTCGTTCACAACCGCTCACTAAGTGGCATCGATACCGAGCGAGTGCAGGTCAAGCGGCTCGCACAGGCGTTGTCGATCGCAGAGAAAGTGCAGGACATCCAGAGCGCACGCAATCCGCGCGATCGCAACCTGGTTGTGCTGGGCGATTTCAATGCGTTCCAGTTCAGCGACGGCTACGTCGACGCTCTCGGCCATATTCGAGGTGACTTCGACGCGGCCGAGAGCCTGTTGTCGGGCGAAGACCTTGTCGACCCGGACCTGATGAACCAGCTGATGTCATTGCCGGCAGACGAGCAATACTCGTTCATATTCCAGGGCAATGCGCAGGCGCTCGATCACGCATTGACCAGCCGATCACTCGACTTCCGCGTGCGCGGGGCTGATGCGGCCGTCGACCTGGTAAATGACGGCGCAACGGCATTACGCGCCTCGGATCACGACGGACTCGTGCTGTACATCTACACGTTCCCGGGCAAGGTTTGGAAGCCGTGGTGGTAAACCGTCAATAATCTGGAATTTTCATATGTCGCAGGATAACGATCAGGACGATATTGTTCTTTCAGAGTTGCCGGATGATGAACTCGTCGAGCAAATGTTCGACGACCTCTACGACGGCCTGGCTGAAGAAATTGCCGTAGGCACGCTGATTCTGCTCGATCGCGGCTGGGCAGCAAAAAAGGTTCTGGATGAAGCGCTCGTTGGCGGTATGGTCATCGTCGGCGAAGACTTTCGTGACGGCATCCTGTTTGTCCCCGAAGTACTGCTCGCCGCCAACGCCATGAAAGCCGGCATGGCGATCCTGAAACCGATCCTGTCGGAGACCGGCGCGGAGCCCGTTGGCAAAATGGTCATCGGCACCGTCAAGGGCGATATCCACGACATCGGCAAGAATCTTGTCGGCATGATGATGGAAGGCGCCGGCTTCGAAGTTGTTGACCTGGGCATCAACACCGATGCCGAAACGTATGTTGCTGCACTCAGGGAACACCGTCCCGACATTCTCGGCATGTCCGCGCTGCTGACGACGACGATGCCGTACATGAAGGTTGTCATCGATACGTTGGTCGAGGAAGGCCTGCGTGATGACTACATCGTCATGGTTGGTGGCGCCCCGCTGAACGAAGAGTTCGGCAACGCCATCGGCGCCGACGCTTATTGCCGTGATGCTGCGACCGCGGTCGACGTTGCCAAGCGGCTCGTTGGCGAGAAAAGGGCTTCATGACGCGGCGGCGTCATCGCAAAAAAAGAGTCGCGAACCAGATTCGCCAGCTGCCGTGGCGCAACATCCGCAACAACTACGCGCCGGTTGAGATTCTCAGCGCAGGCCAGGTTGAGACGATTATCGAGACCGCCCTCCAGGTCCTCGCCAACCAGGGTATGCGTTTCCTCGAGCCTTCGAGCCGCGACCTGCTGCGACGTGAATGCTGCAACGTCGATGACGACGCGCAGATCGTGCGCTTCGACCCCGACTTTGTGCGCGAGAAGGTATCGCTGGCACCCGCTGAATTCACGCTGCGTGCACGCAACCCCGACCACGACCTGGTCATTGGTGGGAACAATGTCGTATTTGCATCGGTCGGTGGGCCGGCATTCTGCAGCGACCTCGATAAAGGCCGCCGGCCCGGCAGCTACGAGGAATTGT
>JARRLQ010000036.1:0-18781 GCA_037386905.1 Woeseiaceae bacterium | reverse complement strand
CGTCGTGGTGGCCAATGCCGGCGACTTTGGTCGCGTCGCGGTCATGCTGGGCGGTACGTCGCCGGAGCGCGAGGTGTCACTGGATACCGGTGCCGCGGTGCTGAAGGCACTGCAGGCGCGTGGCGTGGACGCGCATGCGTGGGACCCGGCGGACAAGACGCTGGCCGAATTCGCTGGTGCGGGCTTCGATCGCGTCTGGATTGCCGTGCATGGCACCAACGGAGAGGACGGTGCGCTGCAGGGCGCGCTGCAGTGGCTCGACATGCCTTACACGGGTAGTGGCGTAATGGCATCGGCGATCGCCATGGACAAAGTGCGCAGCAAGCACCTGTTCGAGGCAACCGGCATTCCTACCCCGGACTATGCGGTCATACGCCACGAGGCCGATGCGATCCTTGCCGCCGAGGAGCTCGGGTTCCCGTTGATTCTCAAGCCGGCCGAGCAGGGTTCGAGTGTCGGCATGTCTAAAGTGTTCGAGCGGGATGACCTGTCGGAGGCCGTAGAGCTGGCACTGAGTTTCAGCGGCCTGGCCCTGGCCGAGCGCTGCGTTGTCGGCGACGAGTTCACGGTTTCGATCCTGCAGGGCGTGGCGCTGCCGTCAATCCGCATCGAAACGCCGCGCGTGTTCCACGGAGTACCACTGCCCGGGAACGACTGACGAGGACGCCGAGGCGCTGTACGCCGGCCTCGCGACCGCGGCATTCAACGAGCTCGGTTGTACCGGTTGGGGGCGGGTCGACTTCATGAGCGGTGATGACGGCAAGCCGCTCGTGCTGGAAGTGAACACCGTGCCGGGTATGACGAGTCACAGCCTCGTGCCCATGGCGGCGAAGCAGGCAGGTATCGATTTCGAAGAGCTTTGCTGGCGCATCCTGGAGACGAGCGTCAGCGAGGCGATTGAGACAAACGCGATCGAGGTGGCAGCCAATGACGCGTAGACAGGCAAAACGCAAGAAACAGAAAAAAGCATCACGCTTCTCGATGCCGAAGATCCGGCTGACGCATGTCGTCACGCCGGTGTTCGCTATTGCAGCAGTACTCGCAACGTACTTTGTCAGTGCCAGCATGCTTGATCGGCCGATTCGCTCGATCGAGATCAACGGGCCCTTCCAGCGCGTTACGGCGCTGCAGATTGAGGAAGCGATCTCGGATCAGCTCGAGGACGGATTTGTCAGTGCGGATCTCACTGGCATCCAGCACAGCATCGTTGCGCTGCCCTGGATCGACCAGGCAACGGTTGCACGGCGCTGGCCGAGTCGCCTGAGCATCACGGTGACCGAGCAGGTGCCCGCGGCGATCTGGGGCGACAGGGGCCTGCTGAATGTTCGTGGCGAACTGTTCGTGAAGAACGCACGCCACATCCCGGCCGAGTTGCCGCGGCTCAGCGGTCCGGAAAACCGCTCGGGTGAAGTTGCGAAACGCTACCTGGACGTTCGCGACCGGTTGATCCCGGTCGGGCTGGACCTCAGGCGCGTGAGCCTGGACCTTCGCGGCGCCTGGGACATGACGCTGCAGAACGGCGTCGAGGTCCGTCTTGGCCGGCGTGATGTCGATGCGCGTACCGACCTGTTCCTGGACATCGTCGCCGACATCATTACTGGCCGCGCGGCCGAGATCGAATACGTCGACATGCGCTACAGCAACGGCTTCACGATCGGCTGGAACAACGGCTCACAGACGCCGGTCGAGGACCCGGACAAGGAAATGGAAGGAATGCTCGCGTTACGAGGAAGTGACTGAATGTCGAAGCGGGGAGACAAGAATCTGATCGTGGGCCTCGATATCGGCACCTCGAAGGTCGTGGCTATCGTCGGCGAAATCAATGACGAAGGCATGATCGAGGTTGTCGGCATCGGCTCGCACCCGTCACGCGGTCTCAAGAAGGGCGTGGTGGTCAACATCGAGTCGACCGTGCACTCGATTCAGCGTGCGGTCGAGGAAGCCGAACTCATGGCCGGCTGCGACATTCACTCGGTGTATACCGGTATCGCGGGCAGCCATGTGCGCAGCCTCAATTCACACGGCATCGTCGGCATTCGCGACAAGGAAGTGAGCGCCGGTGACGTCGACCGCGTTATCGACGCGGCGCGGGCGGTTGCCATCCCGGCCGACCAGAAGATCCTGCACATCCTGCCGCAGGAATTCCTGATCGACGGCCAGGAAGGCATTCGTGAACCCATCGGCATGTCGGGTGTGCGCCTCGAAGCGAAAGTGCACATGGTGACCGGCGCCGAAAGCGCTGCCCAGAATATCGTCAAATGTGTGCAGCGTTGCGGGCTCGAGGTTGATGACATCGTGCTCGAGCAACTCGCTTCGAGCTACTCGGTGTTGACGGATGATGAGAAGGAACTCGGGTCCTGCATCGTAGACATCGGCGGCGGTACGACCGATCTCGCCGTGTTCCTCGGTGGCGCCATTCAACACACGGCCGTCATCCCCATTGCTGGCGACCAGGTGACCAACGACATCGCTGTTTCGATGCGTACGCCGACGCAGTATGCCGAGGAAATCAAGATCAAGTACGCGTGTGCGTTATCGCAGCTCGCGAATCCCGACGAGACGATCGAGGTGCCGAGTGTGGGTGACCGGCCGCCGCGCCGGCTTGCGCGCCAGACCCTGGCCGAGATCGTCGAGCCCCGCTTCGAGGAGCTGTTCGGCCTGATCCGCGACGAGCTGCGGCGCAGCGGCTTTGAAGAGCTGATTGCGGCCGGCGTCGTCATTACAGGCGGCAGCGCGAAGATGGAAGGCGCCGTTGAACTCGCCGAAGAAGTATTTCACATGCCGGTGCGCCTGGGCGCGCCGCAACACGTCGACGGACTGATGGACGTCGTAAGAAACCCGATCCATGCAACCGGCGTTGGCCTGTTGCTTTATGGAAATGAAAACCTGACCCGTCGTACAACGCGGTCTACACCGATCAGCCATGGTCTTGGCGACGTGTGGGACCGCATGAAGATGTGGTTCAGCGGACAGTTTTAACAGCAGCACCACAAGCGGAGGAAGTAAGAATGTTTGAATTAATGGATGCACACAGCCAGAGTGCTGTCATCAAGGTCATCGGGGTCGGTGGCGGTGGTGGCAACGCCGTGGCTCACATGGTCGATACCGGCATCGAGGGTGTCGACTTCATTTGTGCCAACACGGACGCCCAGGCGCTGAAGAGCGCCCGCGTTCGTACGGCATTGCAGATTGGCTGCAATATCACCAAGGGTCTCGGTGCCGGCGCTGATCCTGACATCGGCCGCCAGGCAGCGATGGAAGATCGTGACCGCATTCACGAGGTCATCGAAGGTGCCGACATGTTGTTCATCACCGCAGGCATGGGTGGCGGTACGGGCACGGGCGCGACACCTGTCGTCGCACAGGTTGCCAAGGAACTCGGCATCCTGACCGTTGCCGTCGTGACCAAGCCGTTCCAGATGGAAGGCGGCAAGCGCATGGCGATTGCCGATCACGGCATCGGGGAGCTCGGCAAGTATGTTGACTCGCTGATCACGATCCCCAACGAGAAACTGCTGACGGTCCTTGGTGGCGAAACGACGTTGCTCGATGCGTTCCGTTCGGCCAACCAGGTACTGCAGGGTGCCGTGCAGGGCATTGCCGAACTGATCACGCGCCCGGGCCTGATCAACGTCGACTTTGCCGACGTCCGTACCGTGATGGCCGAAATGGGCATGGCGATGATGGGTTCAGGCACATCGTCTGGCGAAGACCGTGCTCGCGAGGCGGCCGAGGCTGCAATCTCGAGCCCGCTGCTCGAGGATATCAACCTGGCTGGCGCCAACGGCATCCTTGCCAACGTGACGGCTGGCATGGACCTGTCGATCGGCGAATTCCAGGAAGTGGGCAATACGATCAAGGAATTCGCGTCAGATGATGCGACGGTCGTGGTCGGTACGGTTATCGATCCGGACATGACGGATCGTATCCGGGTTACGGTAGTCGCCACTGGGCTTGGCCACGCTGCCACCAATGCCGAGTCGCCGATGCGCATTGTTCGCAAGACCGCCGCGCAGGCATCGTCGGAGCCGAATTACCACGGACTGGACAAGCCGACCGTGCAGCGCAAGCGGGCTGTCGGCGATGGTCTCGAAGACGCCGGGCTGCAGGAGGAACTGCTGGATATTCCGGCTTTCCTGCGACGCCAGGCAGACTGACGAGCTACTCGTCAGGGTAAGACCTCCGCTCGCCGGCCCGGGATTCCCCGGGCCGGCAATTCCCTTCCCGCCGAAACAAGCACCTCCGAGATCACCTGACTCAGTCTCGCTAAGAGATTGAATTTTGACGTTTTTTATTCATGTGGTAATCTTTCGCGCAACTCACAGCGACCTCCACCCCCTATGCTGCGACAACGAACTCTGAAAACGGCCATCCGGGCAACCGGTGTCGGGCTGCACACGGGCGAAAAGGTCTATATGACCCTCAGGCCTGCTGCGGAAAACTCAGGTATTACATTCAGGCGCGTCGACCTCGAGCCGCCTGTCGATGTGCCTGCGGATCCGCGCCTCGTTGGCGAAACGATGCTCGGCACGACGCTGATCCAGGACGGGGTAAAAGTTGCGACAGTCGAACACCTGATGTCGGCGCTTGCCGGCCTCGGTATCGACAATGTGCATGTCGACCTGTCGGCACCCGAAGTGCCGATCATGGACGGCAGCGCGGGACCGTTTATCTTCCTGCTGCAGTCGGCCGGCATCGAGGAGCAACAGGCCGAGAAGAAATTCATTCGCATCAAGCGCAAGGTGCGCGTCGAAGACGGCGACAAGTGGGCCGAGTTCGTGCCGTTCAACGGCTTCAAAGTGAATTTCGAGGTGTACTTCAATCACCCGGTGTTCAACAAGATCAAGCAGGACGCGACGATCGACTTTTCGTCGACGTCATTTCTCAAGGAAGTCAGCCGCGCGCGCACCTTCTGTTTCCTGCGTGACGTCGAAGCGCTTCGCGAACGCAACCTGACCCTGGGCGGCAGCATGGATAACGCGATTGTTCTCGATGACTACCGCATCCTCAATGAAGACGGCCTGCGCTACGCCAACGAATTCGTCATCCACAAAATCCTCGACGCGATCGGTGACATCTACCTGCTCGGTCGCGGCGTGATCGGCGAGTTCAACGCCTACAAGTCGGGCCACGACCTCAACAACAAGCTGCTGCGTGCATTGCTTGATGAAGAATCGGCCTGGGACGAAGTGTCGTTTAACGACTCGAAGAAAGCGCCGATCTCCTACGCCACGCCTTCTTACGCCTGACCCCGATATAATCTTCCCATGACTGAAGAACTGTTCCGCGAAGATTCCTACCTGAAGGAATGCGACGCCACCGTGGTCGCCGTCGATGACGGCGCCCTCATTCTCGACCGCACTGTTTTCTATCCGCTGGGCGGCGGCCAGCCCGGCGACACCGGCACGATCAGCTGGGATGGGGGCAGTGCCGCCGTCGTCGACACACGCTACGGCGAGGGCAGGACAGTCCGGCATATCCTGGAAGAGGGCGCGGACGCTCCCGATGTCGGCTCCTCTGTTCACGGCACGCTCGACTGGGACCGGCGCTACCGCCACATGCGCATGCATACGGCGATGCATCTGCTCGGTTCGGTGCTGCCGTATGGCGTGACTGGAGGCAACATTTCGACCGAGAAGAGCCGGCTCGACTTCGATATGGGAGAGACGGTCGACAAGGAGGCGGTTGGTGCAGCGCTGACCGAACTTGTCGCAGGCAATCATCCCGTCAGCCACCGCTGGATCAGCGAAGAAGAACTCGATGCCCAGCCGGAACTCGTGCGCACGATGTCGGTTCAGCCGCCGAGGGGCAAAGGCAGCATTCGCCTGCTAGAGATCGAAGGCGTCGACCTGCAGCCGTGCGGCGGGACTCATTTGAAATCGACGGGCGAGGTCGGCGCTGTGCGTATCGGCAAGGTCGAGAACAAGGGCAAGCATAACCGCCGTTTCAATATTCACCTCGACGACTGACCACCGGTGGTGGGCCTTGGATCGTTCTCTGGCGCTAGTTTTCGAGGTTGTACACGACGAAAACTGTCGCGGTAACTGAAGCCTTGCTTGGCTGAAAGAGCGGTTGGACGTTGTGCGATGACTCTCTTCTTGCCACCGTCACAATAATTTCATCGAAGATGCTGCCATCGAGCTCTCCCTCGAATAAGAATCGATGTGGCTCGAGATCTGCTCTTTCGCTTTGACGAAGGTTGAACTCGGTAATCGAATGGACCTTACCCAGTTTTGCGCCTGACTGGTGGGCAAGGCGTTCCGCGCGGGAGCGGGCGTCATCGATCGCCAATTGCTGCGCGCGAATTATCGAGGGTTCCGGATCAGAAATGGTAAATGCAGCATCGAGATCGGAGGCCGTGCCGGACTCGACGATTGCCCGAACGGCCGGATAGTAATTGTCCATAGCTTTAATGGAAATCTCGAATGTCCTGCTCAATTCATAGCCAACCACTTGCCGACGCTTGTTGATGTATTCGGTCTTGGGTGACATCGATATGGTAGAAGCAGAAATCTGCTCGGCCTCGATACCATGCTCCTTGCAGGTTTCAAGCAGTCGTGCGGATTTCTCGTACACGGCGCGCTCGGCTTCTGCCGGGTCAAGCGAAACTGCATTAATTTCGCCGGATATCCGCAGAACATCCGGGTCAAGGCGCACGACACCGGAACCCTCTACATAGATATGCGGTGTGTCGGGCAGGTTTGATTGTGCGCTGGTTGCCGCGCTCGCAAGCACCAGGGCGATAAAAATTATTCTCATGTCTGCCCCCTTCTGATCAATGGTTGAATGACCCTAACGGGAACTGACCCGAATCTTGCACGACGAAACACTGGCGCCGGACTTGCGCGCTGCATCGAGCAGGGCTTCGGCCTCGAAGCGCAATTTCGCCGCCCAGGCCGAGGAACTGGCCAAAATGACGAGTTCGCCATCCTCGCGAATATTGGCCGCCCGGACAGAATCCTTCATATCGTCTGGTAATGCCCTTTGCAGGTGCTGCACAAGCTCGCCCATGCCCTGGGCGCGCTTGACGATGTCACCTAACTGCCCGTCATAATTGGAATTTAAGAGATTTTCGAGGCTTTTTACGGGCATAAAAATGTGACGTAGTTGGCGATTTTGGCCGATTTGCAGGGACCTGGGTCACCCTTCGGGAGGCCTTATCTTGTATTAAAAACCGACATTATGCATATTGTCGCTTCCGATAAGGGCAAACTCGTTGAAAAGCGGGGGCGCAAAACCACCGGTCTAAGGGCCACGGCCTAGGACAGCGGGGCTACCGAAGTGAAAAGCGAAGGCAGGAATACAATCAAGAACAAGGGCCGTGAGAGGCCAGGCGCCTGTCTTCCGGTATTGAGGGGCTCGACGACAACTATTACAACCGAGGCGAGTTCGGGAAGTATCCAATGAATGTAGTAATCTTCGGCAAGGGCCTTGGCAAGCCCAGACAAGTTAACCTGTCCGGCATTTCAGCCTGGGCGGTTGCTGTTGTTTCTGCCGGAGTGGTATCAGCGCTCGGTTTTGCCGGCGGCTACTGGTACTCGTCGCTGACGGGATCCGGTGTCAGCATGAACGAAGTTGCTGAATTGAACGTCGAGCTGCAGGAACAGCGCGACAGCATCGACTCTATACGCCAGGAAAACGAAGATACGCTCGACGCGCTGGCGATTCGTATCGCGCAGATGAATGCTCGCATCATTCGCCTCGATGCGCTCGGCCGCCGCCTGACGGATATGGCCAATCTCGAGGACGGCGAATTCGACTTCAACGCGGAACCAGCGCTCGGCGGTCCGGAAGAACCGTTCGAAACCGGGTCTAACATCGCCATTCCCGATGTCGTGGAATCGATGGCGCACCTCGATGAGCAGCTCGACGATCGTGAAGCCCAGCTTGGCGTTCTGGAAAGCGTTATCGCAGGTCAGAACCTCAATGATCGTGTTTACCCGCAGGGTCGCCCGGTCGGCTCCGGCTGGATTTCATCGTACTTCGGCAAGCGCACCGACCCGTTCACGGGCAAGCCCGCCAATCACACCGGTATCGACTTTGCCGGCAAGTTTGGTGACCCGGTAACCGCGGTTGCTGACGGTGTCGTCACCTGGTCTGCGGATCGCTACGGTTACGGCATAATGGTCGAGATCAACCATGGCAATGGTTACTCGACACGGTATGCGCACAATTCCGATAATCTCGTCGCTGTCGGTGACGAGGTGAAGAAAGGCCAGGTCGTTGCCCACATGGGTGAAACCGGCCGCGCAACGGGCCCGAACCTGCACTTCGAGGTGCTGAAAAACGGCCGCCGGGTCAATCCCGTCAATTTCATCCGCGATTCCAGCCAGTAAGTCCCGATAAAGCGCAAAATCACCGGGTTGTTATCCCGGAAATCACCCTTATTTCGCGAGTTTAGATAGAATAGCGGGCTTCGCGTGCCCGGATAATCGCAGGAGCCTCTGTGGCCAACTTCCTGACCAACATATTCGGCAGCCGTAACCAGCGGCTGCTGCGCCAGTACGGCAAGACTGTCAAAAAGATCAATTCCTTCGAGGAGAGCATACAGGGGCTCGACGACGCGGCCCTGCGTGCCAAGACCGACGAATATCGCAAGCGCTACCAGGACGGCGAGACGCTCGATGACCTGCTCCCGGAGGCATTCGCGACGGCGCGCGAGGCAGCGCGCCGCACATTGGGACTGAGGCCATTCGACGTCCAGCTTATCGGCGGCATGGTGCTGAACGACGGCAATATCGCCGAGATGCGCACCGGTGAGGGTAAAACGCTCGTGGCGACGCTGCCTGCGTACCTCAATGCTATCAGCGGCGACAGCGTGCATATCGTCACCGTCAACGAATACCTCGCGCAGCGCGACGCTGACTGGATGCGCCCGGTTTACGAGTTCCTGGGACTCACGGTCGGTGTATCAAAGAGTGGCCAGACCCAGGAAGACAAGCGCGCCGCGTACAAAAGCGACATTACCTACGCGACCAACAACGAGCTGGGCTTCGACTACTTGCGTGACAACCTGGCGTTCGCACTCGAGGACAAGGTCCAGCGCGACCTGAGCTTTGCAATTGTCGACGAAGTCGACTCCATCCTCATTGACGAGGCTCGCACGCCGCTGATCATCTCCGGGCCTGCCGAGGCCAGCACGGACCTCTATGCCCAGATCAACAAGCTCGTGCCGAAGCTGCGCAGGCACGAGGAAACCGAAGAGCCAGCGAATTACGAAATCTACGCCAAGCGTGTCCGGCTGACCGGGCTCGACGGCATGGCTGTCAGGGTGCCCGAAGAAAATGGCGAGATGACAGACGTTTTGACGCTCGACCAGGCTATACAGTTTGGAGAAGAGAGTGCGTCCGACGTCGTGCTCGTCGATGACAAAGAAAAAATCGTTGCCTGCAAGCTCGTCAAGCGGGGCGACTACACCACCGACGAGAAGGCCAAGCAGGCCTACCTGACCGAGGATGGTCATGCGAAGGTCGAGTCGCTGATGATCCGCGCCGGCTTGCTGCAGGAAGGCGAGAGCCTCTACGATGCCGGCAACATCAAGCTGCTGCACCACCTCAACGCGGCACTGCGTGCGCATGCCATCTTCAAGAAAGACGTCGAGTATGTCGTGGCCAATGGCGAGGTCGTCATCGTCGACGAGTTCACCGGTCGTACGATGCCGGGCCGGCGCTGGTCGGACGGCCTGCACCAGGCGATCGAGGCCAAGGAAGGTGTGTCGATCAAGCAGGAGAACCAGACCGTCGCATCGATCACGTTCCAGAACTACTTTCGCCTCTACAGCAACCTGTCCGGCATGACCGGTACGGCGGACACCGAGGCATTCGAGTTCCAGCAGATTTATGGCCTCGAGGTCGTCGTTATTCCGACCAACGTGCCGATGATCCGTGACGATGCTCCGGATCTCGTCTACCTGACCGAAAAAGACAAGTTCCACGCCATTGTCGAAGACATCTCCGAATGCCGTGAGCGCGGTCAGCCCGTGCTGGTCGGTACCACGTCAATCGAGACATCGGAACTGCTGTCAAACTTCCTCAACAAGAAGAAGATCAAGCACGAAGTACTGAACGCCAAGCAGCATGAACGCGAGGCTATCGTCGTGCAGCAGGCCGGGCGTCCGGGCGCAATTACGATCGCGACCAACATGGCCGGCCGAGGCACGGACATCGTGCTGGGCGGCAGCCTCGATGCGGAGCTGGTGGAGGCCGGCGAAGGCGCGGACGAGGAGGCCATCCGCGCGGAATGGCAGGAGCGCCATAACGCTGTGCTCGAAGCCGGAGGCCTGCATATCGTCGGCACCGAGCGTCATGAATCCCGCCGCATCGACAATCAGTTGCGCGGCCGTTCGGGCCGCCAGGGCGACCCGGGCTCGTCGCGCTTCTACCTGTCGATGGAAGATACGCTGATGCGAATTTTCGGCGACCCGGAGCGGACCAAGTCACTGTTGTCGCGCGCCGGCATGCGCGAGGGCGAAGCAATCGAAAGCAAGCTCTTGTCGCGGCAGATCGAGAAAGCGCAGCGCAAGGTCGAGGCCCACAACTTCGACATTCGCAAGAACCTTCTCGAGTATGACGACGTCGCCAACGACCAGCGTAAGGTCGTCTACCATCAGCGTGCCGAACTGATGGAAGCCGACGAGATCGAGGAGTCCGTGGCCGCGATTCGCCACGAGGTCATCGAAAACGTCGTGCGTGACCACGTTCCGCCGGGAAGCCTCGAGGAACAGTGGGACCTGGAGGGGCTCAACCAGGCGTTGGCATCCGAGTTCGGTCTGGGCGTGCAAGTCGACAAATGGGTCGCCCAGGACAAGACGATGAACGAAGACGCGATCGTCGATCGTTGCATCGATGCCAGCGACAAGGCTTACGAGGCCCGTAGCGGCCAAATCGGCCAGGAACTCATGCGCAACGTCGAAAAGCAGGTCATGCTGCGCCAGCTCGATATGCACTGGAAGGAACACCTGGCCGCAATGGACCACCTGCGCCAGGGCATCGGGCTGCGCTCATACGCGCAAAAGAATCCCAAACAGGAATACAAGCGCGAGGCGTTCGAAATGTTTGGCGAAATGCTGGAGCAGGTCAAGCACGACACGATCAGCATCCTGACGCGCATTCGCATCCAGGCCGAACAGGATCTCGATGATTCGGAGGAACGCCGCCGCGCGGCCGAGGCGATGCGCTACCAGCATGCGCAGGCATCTGCGCTCGAACGGGCGGCGCAACGCGGGCAGAATCCGCAGGGGCAGGCGCAACAACGCGGCGCTCCGCCAGCAGCGCCCAAGCCGGAGACCTTCAAGCGCGACGGTCGCAAGGTGGGACGCAATGAGCCTTGCCCATGTGGCTCTGGCAAGAAATTCAAGCAGTGCCACGGCAAGCTCACCTGAGTTTCGTGTCTCGATGAATCACTTTCACGTCGCGGCGGGCATCCTGCGCGACGAAAACGGGCGCATTCTGATCACGGAACGCGTCGCCGGCGGGCCATTCCATGGCATGTGGGAATTCCCGGGCGGCAAGATCGGCGACAGTGAATCGGCTCAAGATGCGCTGACGCGCGAGCTCATTGAAGAACTGGGCATCACGGTTACCGATGCCGAGCCATTCATGGAACTGCACCACGAGTACCCCGACCGCATCGTTGATCTCGAGTTTTTTCTCGTTAGCGAGTGGGAAGGCGAGCCAGCCGGGCTCGAAGGGCAGGAGATTCGCTGGATCGTGGCCGCGGATATCGACCCGGACCTCTTGTTACCGGCGGATGCGCCGGTCGTAGAGCGACTACGCTCCATGTAGGAGCTCGCTATGGTGGGCTATGCGTCTGGGCTATGCGTTGTTCAGGGCGCTTGGACTATCTCCAATTTAGGTATATCCCAGAATTGACGGTCTTTCGGGCTCTCCCTGACACTGTCACGCTGAAAAGGCAAATCCAGCCAAAGCTGGAGACGCAAAGCCACGGGTCCTCGCTTCCTCCGCCACGCCTTCTGCGACGCGACGAAGGACCCCAAGATCGCCGGGCTGCCGACACCTTTAGCGCGTATCAGGGGAGAACTAATATGGCGGTTCAATTAGGCAAGAAGCTGGCGCTCGGCGCAGCGCTGATGATGGCAACGTTAGGGATAAACTCGGCCTTGGCGGACGGTGACCGGCCGTTCAAGATGCGGTTCGCAGGCGGTTTTGTCCAAAACTTCCTGCAATTGCAGGTTGACATGGCGGGTATGCCGACCGAAGACGTAGAAACCCGGAGCATTGCGTTCGGAAAGGGAAAGGGCACGTTCGGGCGCGCCGATGTTGTCGGGGTCAGTATCGGTGGGCCGCCAGTATCAGAGCAGCAATGCTCCAATGGATTCATCAAGGTAGCGGACATCACCGAGAACAATCTTCTGCTGACGTTTGACGATCTATCTATGCTGTATGGGAACGGTACTGGAGTTGTCTGCCTTAACCCAGCTAACCCAACTGAATTTCCGATCGCGGAGATTGACGGCACATGGGATGGAGGAACCGGGCGATTCGCTGGCGTAAGTGGAAACTGGTCGATTCGATTCGACTACGCCGAGCCCATTGGCGTCACCACGCAATTCGCCGCCGAGGCAGCAGTTATTACCGGGCACATTACCCGGACTCATGACCACGACTGAGTGATTTAAAGAGGAAACCGCGCTACGGCGCGGTTTCTTTCGTTTCGAATACTGTCATTGGCGCGACGCGCCAGACTTGGGGTCGCGACTACAGTCAGAATCAGCAGATAGAAAGCTGGAACGGCACGTCGTGGCCGGTCTGCACGGCGCGGCTGTCCACGGTCGACCACTCCAGGAAGCGCACCGTAAAGCGATGCTGGCTGCCGCTGATTTCCGGGTACAACGTACTGTCGTCGGGCAGGTTGATGCGCAGCAGCCGGCAATGGGCGTCCTTTTGCATGCTGTGCTGGTACATGCCGTTGATTGCGAGCTTGTCGACGGGCTGTGCACTTTCGCGAATCAGCCACAGCGCCTCGAGGACGGCATCGCACAGCGGCCTGATGGCGCCAATCCACGTCTCCAGGTCCTGCTGGCGCCGCGTATGCGATTGCCGCAGCCAGTGATTGTAGACGGGGAGATCGAATTCGCAGGTGCCACCGGGTATCGCGCTGCGATGCTTGATCGCGTTCAGGAAATCGGATTCCTTTAGCGGCTGCAGGTAACCGGTGCCGATGTTGTCAATCTCGGCGCGGCTGTCGATCAGGTTGCGGACCAGCGAGTCGAGCCGGCCCGAATCGACGCCTGGCTGGCTCTGGTAGCGCTGCAGGACGTCCAGCTGGTGGTCGAGTTCCTTGTGGACCTCGCTGCGCACATCACCACGGGACAGGATGGCCAGGATTTCGAGCAGGCCGGCTATCGTCGCACGCGTCGCCCAGTTGGTCTCGAGTTCGCTGTTATAGAGCATTTGCCGGTACAGGAATTCGAGCCGCATGAACGTGCGCATTCGCTCGGAGACAGGCTGCTCGTAGTGTGCGCCGGCAGCCTGGGGAGCGATTTTGGTCGCGGGCTTCACCATCGCACCATCTTACGCCAGCGTCAGGTAGATTTCATGAAGCGCCGCGACCTGCTGTCGCAGTTCAGAGACGTCACCGTCGTTGCAAATCACGTCGTCAGCGATCGCCAGGCGCTCTGTGCGGCTCGCCTGCGCCTCGAGAATACGCCTCGCCTCGGCCTCCGATCCCCCGTCACGGGCCACGAGGCGCCTTATCTGCGTGTCCTCCTCGCAATCAACGACCAGGATCCGGTCAACAAAGCCCCTGAGGGCGGAATTGACGAGGAGTGGCACCACGATGAGCTGGTACTTGCCGTCCGCATAGTCCGATTGGCGGCGGGTTTCTTCGCCGATTCGCGGATGGGTAATGGCTTCGAGCCGTTTGCGCGCCGCGTGGTCCGAGAAAACGATGCTGCGCAATGCTGCCCGGTTCAGGGCACCGTCTGCGCCGATGACGCCGGTTCCGAACTCGTCGGCAATCTCGTTGAGGGCCGGGGTTCCGGGCGCGACGACCTCGCGTGCGATAACGTCGGTGTCAATAACCGCCGCGCCCAGCTCTGCAAACAGGTCCGCGACGGTCGACTTGCCGCTCGCGATACCACCTGTCAGGCCGATGCGCAGGGGCATGGGTGGTTACAGGTACTTGTCGACGTAGGTATTCCAGATGACCTCGCCATACAGCATCGTGATCCAGCCAGCGGCCGCGAGATAAGGGCCGAACGGGATCGGGATCTGCCGGTCGCGGCCGCGGAATACGATCATGGCGATGCCGATGACAGCGCCAACCACCGCGGACATCAGGATAATGATGTGGAGCGACTGCCATCCGAGCCACGCCCCGAGCGCGGCGAGCAGCTTGAAATCCCCGTAGCCCATGCCTTCCTTGCCAGTCACGAGCTTGAAGAGCTGGTAAACGCTCCACAGGCTGAGGTAGCCGGCGACGGCACCGATGATCGCATCCTGGGGCGCAATAAACAGGGTCTCGGCGCCGGCGACCGGGTGGAACAGGCTCATGATCAGGCCGACCCACATGAGCGGCAGCACAATCGAGTCGGGAATGAGCTGATGGTCGATATCGATCATGCTGATCGCGATCAACGCGAATGAGAGGCCTATCGCCATTAATGCTTCGGCGCCGAAGCCGAAATGCCAAGCGCACCAGGCCGCGACGACGGCGGTGAACATCTCGACAAGCGGGTAGCGAATCGAAATCGACTTCTTGCAATTGGCGCAGCGCGAGCCGAGCAGCAGGTAGCTCAGTACCGGGATGTTCTGCCAGGCTTTGATTGGTGCGCCACAGGACGGGCATTGGGAACGCGGGACGACGAGGTTGAACTTGCCCTCGGGCAGGTCATCAGGCAACACTTCCTCGAGTTCGTCACACTGCTCTTTCCATTCGCGCTGCATCATGATGGGCAAGCGGTAAATGACGACATTCAGGAAGCTGCCGATCAACAGGGCGAACGCGAACGCCACTACGACAAAGATGGCCGGCGACTGGATAAACAACTCAGGCAATGGTCTTCTCCGTACGGTCGGTGCCGCATATGAAAACGGCGTCAGGAGTTTCCTCCGAACGCCGTTTCATTGCAAACGCGTGACGCGCTTCTAGATAACCGAACCCATCTTGAAGATCGGCAGGTACATGGCGACAACAAGGCCACCAACCAGGACGCCGAGGATGGCCATGATCAACGGCTCGAGCAAGCTGGACAGGTTGTCCACGGCATTGTCGACGTCCTCTTCATAGAAGTCGGCCACCTTGGAGGACATCTCGTCGAGAGAACCCGATTCCTCACCGACCGCGATCATCTGAATGACCATGTTCGGGAACAAGTCCGTGTTCTCCATAGCCTGTTGCAGTCGCTGACCCGTTGCAACTTCATCACGCATCTCGAGAACGGCAATCTCGTAAACGATATTGCCTGTCGCACCTGCAACTGACTCGAGTGCTTCAACGAGCGGGACGCCAGCTGAGAACATCGTCGACAGCGTACGCGCATAACGTGCGATCGCAGCCTTCTGCATGATGCCACCAATGATAGGCACCTTTAGGGACAAGCGATCCAGCCAGTGGCGCATTGCGCGTGAGCGCTTCTTGAAATAGAAGAATGCGAAGATGCCGGAGCCGAGCATGATGCCTATATACCAGCCTTGGTCGCGGACAAAGACCGACAGGTTGATAACCATGCGCGTAAACGTCGGCAAGTCGGCGCCGAATCCCTTGAACAGGTCTTCAAATGCAGGGATAACGAAAATCAGCAGGATCGCGGTTACAACGAAAGCAACAACGAGTACAGCGGCGGGGTAGGTCAGCGCCTTCTTGATTTTCTTTTTCAGTGCCTCTGTCTTTTCCTTGTAGGTCGCGATCTTGTCGAGCAGAGTCTCGAGCGCACCGGCTTGCTCGCCGGCTTCTACAAGGTTGATAAAGAGGTCATCAAAATACAGTGGGTGCTTGGCGAGAGCTTCCGCGAGTGCGCTGCCGCCCTCGACGTCAGCCTTGATCGTCATGATGAGTTTTTGCATCGCCGCGTTGTCGTGGCCGGTGCCAACAATCTCGAATGACTGCACGAGGGGAATACCGGCGGCAAGCATGGTTGCGAGTTGGCGGCTGAAAACGGCAATGTCGCCCGGTGCGATCGAGCCACCGCCGCTGAACATGCCCTTCTTTTGCTTGCGGATGCGCGATGGGACAACACCCTGGCGACGCAAATCGGCACGTACGGCCTCTTCACTGGCCGCCATGCTCTTGCCCTTGACCTTCTTGCCCTTTCTGTCGGTACCTTCCCAAAGAAAGGGGACTGTGGATGCTACTGCTGTATCAGCCATGTCTATTGCCCATAGTGCGAGGTGTTAACCTATTCAATTGTAACCCGGTTGACTTCTTCAAGGCTGGTAACCCCTTCCTTGACTTTGTTCAAACCGGCTTGCCTTAAATCGATGACCCCCTCGGCAGCCGCCTGGTCGGCGATCTGCATGGCGTTGCCGCCTTCCATAATTATTCGACCCATGGCCTCGGACACTTCCATGACCTGGAAAATGCCGACACGGCCTTTGTAACCGTCGTTGCAGTTCTTGCAGCCCTTCGGCCCGAAGATCGTGACGCCTTCGTCGAGGTCCGCTTTCAGGAAGCCTTCCTTTTCGAGCGCCTCGCGCGGAATATCCTTGACCTCTTTGCAGTTGTCACACAGACGCCGCGCCAGGCGCTGCGCGATGATCAGGCTGACCGAGGTCGCGATTGCGTACGGTTTTACGCCCATATCGACCATACGAGTCAGTGTGCGCGGCGCATCGTTGGTATGCAGCGTCGAGAGTACAAGGTGACCGGTCTGTGCGGCCTTGATCGCAATCTCGGCCGTCTCGAGGTCACGAATCTCACCAACCATGATGATGTCCGGATCCTGTCGCAGGAAGGCTTTCAGCGAAGAGGCGAACGTCAGGCCGACTTTGGGATTGACGTTGACCTGGTTGATGCCGGGCAGGTTGATTTCAGCCGGATCTTCCGCGGTCGAAATGTTGCGATCCTCGGTATTGAGAATGTTGAGGCCCGTGTACAAAGAAACCGTCTTACCGGAACCGGTCGGTCCCGTGACGAGAATCATGCCGTACGGCTTGGACAGGTGCTTCTCGTAAAGCGCCCGCTGATGATCTTCGTAGCCGAGCATCTCGATGCCGAGCTTGGCGCTGGACGGATCGAGAATACGCAATACGATCTTCTCGCCGAACAGCGTCGGGCAGGTGTTGACACGAAAGTCGATAGCGCGGTTCTTGGACAGGCGCATTTTGATGCGGCCGTCCTGCGGCACGCGGCGCTCGGCGATGTCCATGCGCGACATCACCTTGAGGCGCGCGCAGACCTTGTTCGCCAGGATGACCGGTGGCTGTGCGACTTCCGACAGCACACCGTCAAGGCGTGTCCGCACACGGAAGTACTTTTCATAAGGTTCGAAGTGGACATCGGATGCGCCACGCTTGATTGCGTCGATCAGAATCTTGTTGACGAAGCGCACTACCGGTGCATCTTCGATGTCATCCTTGTGGATATCCTCTTCATCGTCATCGTCGCCGGTGACATCGAGATTCTCGAGGTCGAAGTCGTCTTCGGCGAGATCGCCCATCGTGGTATCGACGGCCTCGATGGCCTTGACGATGCGTTCCTCGAGCTTGTCCTGCTCGACGACGACCGGATCGATGCGCAGACTGGTCTGGAACTTGATGTCGTCGATCGCAGCAAGATTGGTCGGGTCCGCAATGGCGAGGAACAGGCGCTGGCCACGCTGCACCAGCGGCAATACGCGGTGCTTGTTGATCAGTTTCTGGTCGACGGCGCGAAGGACATCGATATCGACATCGACCGCATCCAGGTCGAGCAGCGGCACACCGAATTCATGCGATGCGGCCACAGCGATCGAGCGGGCGTCCGCGAGTTCCCGATTGACGAGGTAGGCAACGAGCGGCAGCTTCTCTTTTTTCGCGGCGTCATACGCCTCGAGAAGCTTGTCCTCGGAGATCAATCCGTCCTGTACAAGCCGCCGCGGCAGGCCTGCCAGATTTGTTGTTGATGCCGTAACTGCCATAGGGTCAGCGATGCTCAAGCGATCCACAGGAGCATCACAGTCTCACTGATCCAAGTTCCCGATTCAACTGGATTTTGTGCGGTTGTTCACAGTTAGGGAATTTGATTAAGTCAAACACCCGTTTTGAGCGCAAAAGCGTGATTTCAGGCAGTTTTGCGGGCCTCAATTGCGGCAGCTGGAGGGCAGGTAACGGGTCTCCAGGGTGGGCGCTGCGTGGGCGCTCGTGACACCGCCGCCGGTGAGTTCTGACATGCCAGCCGGAGCCGGGGCGACGCCGCAGCGCCAGACGATGTTGCCGCCGGCCGAAATGTAGGGTGTGACCGACAACACGTCACCCTGGATTTCCTGGTGTGCCTCGTTGCCGAAGGTGATATCGACGCGGCCATTGACGACATTTACCAGGCTCACATAGCGGCCCTGGGTATCGGCCGGGTTCGGTGTCATGCCTGCGGCCGCCCGGTCGATTGCGGGTTGCCCACGGTTGTTATAAGCGTCGACGATCGGGGTCTTGGCGCCGGCGGCCATGTTGAGCGCTTCAGCGACCTGGGCGCGAACCGTGTAGGTCTGGTAGGCCGTGATCGCAATCGAGGCAAGAATGCCGATGATTGCGATGACGATCATCAGTTCGATCAGCGTGAACCCACGTTGTTGTGTCATTCGCTCTGCTCCAACAGTCCCCGCACCGTTTCGGGGCACATGATACGA
>JARRLQ010000035.1:0-18345 GCA_037386905.1 Woeseiaceae bacterium | reverse complement strand
CGCAAAATGCAGCGATTCCCGATGCTGCAGGCTACAGGAAGTTTACTGCCGCTTCGGGTTGGTCGGACTTCGTGACGAACTCATCGAACCAGTTGATGTCTGCACCGGGTGCACCGGGCGTCTGCCCAGCGCCCGGCAGCCCGAATTATGGCAGTGGGCTGACGGCAGGCTATTACTGCGTGCAATTGATGATCGAAGATGGCGGTGCAAACGATGCTGATGGATTGGCAGATGGCACGCTGCGGGATCCGGGTGGTGTCGCAATGGAAGCCGTTGCGGTCGCAGCCGGCGCCGAGCGCATAGCGACGAGCAACAAAACTGTGTCCCCCGGTGCAACTGACGTCGTGATCTTGCGCTTCGATATAGACGTGAATTCGCCGGATGTCGAAGTCTCCAGCCTGACGCTGCAAGCGGGCGGAACCGGCGACGACAGCACGGACATCTCGAAGATCGAGGTCTGGGTGGATAGCAATACCAACGGCCTTGTCGACGCAGGCGATGTGCCGGTCGGGGACGGTACATTCCAGTCCAACGATGGCGTAGCCACAATTACTCTGGCGTCGCCGTACATGCTGCCAATGGGTGCGACAAGCTTCCTGGTCAGCTATGACTTTTGAACAAGGAACTTCGTAATGATTAGAGGATTGCGCTATATATCGATGATGGCCGCTGCCCTTGCCATTGCCGCCTGCGGCGGCGGTGGCGGCGGTGGCGGTGATGGAGGCGGAAACGGTGGAGGAGGAGGCGGCGGCACGGGAACGACCTATACCGTAGAGTTGACTGCCGTCGAGATGACCGATACGCGCACTGACCAGGCGGTGGATGCCACGGGATTGCCGATTACCGGAGCGACAGTTACGCGGAATTGACGGGCGTCGACTCTTCAGGCCCGTTGAGATGAAGGATGTGTGTAACGGGTGTTGCTATCTGTTTCCGTGCGGCGAATCGACGGGGTGATCTTCACCCACACGAATCGCGATGACCGTGTTGTCGAAACCGGTCGGAATCAAGGCGAGATCCAGGTTTGGCGCATAGCCGTGATTGGCGCTGCTGACACCATCACCTTTGTGAATCTCAATGGGCTCGAGCAGCCGGATCAGCGATCCACCGACGGGCGTGAGCTGCAGCGTGCCATCCGGTTCCTGCTCGATACCGTCGATGCCACCGAGCCAGGCCGGTTCGACAGCCGTCACATTGCCGTCGCGCAGGTCTACATGCCAGAGGCGGCCACCGCCCACCCACAAGTTGTCATTATTGATATGTATGCCGTTTGCGCCGGGAAACTGCGGCTCACCCGTCAGCACGGATTGCTCGAGTTCGGGACTGACCACGATGACCTCGCCACGCGCTGAATCGGTCACGTAAATGGTGTCGTCCGGGCCGACAGCGAGATCGTTGGCGACCTCGGTTTCGAGCGCGATGGTCGAGACCGGCTCGTAGTCCGGCCAGCGAAAGGTCTTGACCGTGTTGTTGTCGACGACATACAGGAGGCCGTTGTGCAGTGTCATGCCGAGCGGTGCATCGAGACCCTCGAGAATGCGCCAGTCGATCGCGTTGCCGTCTTTATCGAGGAGTGTCAGGAAACCGTTGCCAGGCACGCGGAAGTCGCACACGTTCGATACGAGCAGCGTGTCGTCAGGTAGCGGCAGCACCGTCTCCGGCTCGCAAAACTCCCCCCTGGCAATCCAGGCGATGTCTGCTTCCACGGTCAGGGGTTCCGACTGCAGCTGAGCGGCTAACAGGAATGGCAACAGGCTCAACATTGCGCCATCGTAGCAAATCAATAACGGTTCACGGCATGCATTGAAGTAAAATTGCGGGATGCAGAATTTTGAGACGGCCCTGCGGCTGATCGTTATCGGCCAGGATATCCTGATTGCCGCAATCTTCCTGTACGGCAAGGGGCGCATGGGGCTGCGCGTCAGCGGCGCGTTGCTGATGCTCAGTGCCGCGAGCTACCTGGTCGCGTCGGACCAGCTGCTGTGGAACGCCATGGGCGTGATGGCGCCACTGGTAGCTCTGCCCGCGATGTCCACACCGTACTTTCTGTGGCTGTTTGCGCGGGCCGTCTTCGAGTCACCCTGGCCGCGAGCCATCGTGGTGGTTGTTCCCGCCGCGGTTGTCGCCGGCGTCTGGGCGATCTACATCGCCGGGCCCTTTTTTTCACCGCGTATCGTCGAGCCCGCACTGGTCGTGCTTCGCGTTGTCTCGTTGTTTGTTGTCGCTCACGCCCTGTGGATCACGCTAACAGGGCGCCCCGACGACCTCATCGAGCGGCGTCGCACGTTCCGCCTGTTTTTCGTCGGCATCATCGCGATCCAGGTGGCTGCTGTCGTCATCGTGGAGCTGGTTCTGGGCAGCGACGGCGTGCCGCCGTGGCTCGATATGGCCAACGTAATCATCATCGCGATCCTGACCTTGATCCTGGCCATACCGCTGCTCCGGCTTAGCCGGCGCTTTTTCGAACCGGCTACACCGACGGTCACACCGCAAAATGCCGAGCCCGGTGATGAGCTCGGCGCGGCCGGGCAGGTATATTGCCAGAAGCTACTCGACCTGATGGATAGCGGCTATTACCGTGAGACTGGCCTGACGATCCCGACGCTGGCCGAGAAGCTCGCTTACCCGGAGCACCAATTACGGCGCCTGATCAATGGTCATCTCGGGTATCGCAATTTTACGGCGTTCCTGAACAGTTATCGTATTGCCGAGGCCAGGAAGCAGCTGGCCGATCCCGAGAAGGCGCGCACGCCTGTGCTGACAATTGCGCTCAACCTGGGCTACGCGTCACTCGGTCCGTTCAACCGCGCATTCAAGGCGGACACTGGCAAAACGCCGACAGACTACCGGCGCGAGGCGCTCAATAGCGCCGATTCTGAATAAACCTCGCCGATTTCGAAATCGGCAACCATCGTCTGGTATTGGCGAGACAGCTTCGAGGTTGAGTCGCTATCGTTGGCTCACATTCACCTGTCACGGAGTACGTACGATGAAGTCAAAGTCCGCAATATCTGTTGGCGTCGCAGTGCTGCTGGGCCTGTCGCTCACCTGTACCGCCAATGCCGAAGACGAGCATAGCAACAAAGCTATTACAGACCCGATCCAGGCCTGCGTTGCCAAGATCGGCGATCGCGCCAATTACGACGGCGCTGAGCGTGTCGTACACGTCGTGTCGAAGCTCGAGCAAAAAAACCTCGTTGAAAAGCGTATCGAGATTGAAACGACGATTTACGCCGGGGAGTCCGGCGACAAATCGCGCGCATACCACGTCTCCTGCATTACAGGAAACCTGGGTAAGGTCGTGAAGTTGCGCCTGGAAGAAAGCGAGGCGCCTGTACAGGGTTAATTACAGAAGCGCTCGATATCAGTCTCGAGTTCCCTGAGCTCTGTCTCCTGTTCGGTGGTCAGCGTGCAGTTGGGCACTGCGCGACACTCGGTGAGGCGGGCCAGGCTGGCTTTGGCGCCTCGGCAATTGATCACGGGCCGGGGAGCAGGTGACGATTCCTCGGTCGAGTAATCGTCGCCTGCCTTGAAGTTGGTGTACCCGTAGTGTGCGGCCATGACGACCAGCACGAGTACGATCAGGTTAACCAGAGATCTCAATTACTTCTTTTCGACAAGCATTACCATCGAGTCCCAGATCACCGTATCTTCTGCGGCGGCGGCCTGGCCTTCCGCAGACTCCAGGAACGCTTTGAACTTGTCCATGTCAGCGACATTCAGGATAAGCCCGACGACGTTCGGGTTGGTCGGGTCCTGCATGACATGGACGTGCTTTACGCCGTTCTTCCTGAACACGGCGTGGCGGCTGTCTTCGCCGCTCCAGGCAGCCATCCAGGTGTCCACATCACCAACCTCGTGCGTGATCAGTACGTGGGTCATCGACATCTTGTGCCCGGCTTCGTCGGCGAAGCCCGTCTGCGCAGAGGCGAACAGCAGCAAGGCGGCGAGCGCGAAAAATGCAGTCCTTTTCATGGGTTTGCTTCCTGTTTGGGTTGCGACACCGGCATCGTAACAGAACCTGGCGCAAGGAACGTTTTGGCACGTCGATGGCCTATACTCTAAACAAGTATTCGGGAGACACTTATGGGAAGTACATTCCAGGAAATAGAGATCAAGGTTCCTGCGGAAACCGTGTGGCGGGCGATCCGCGACTTCCACGACCTGAGTTGGACGCCAAATGTGGTCCAGAAAGTCGATGTCGTCGGCGACAAGGCCGGGGACCAGCCGGGCGCCGGACGGGTCCTGAACGGGGTGTTCCACGAAACGTTGCGAACCCTGGACGACGTTGCCAAGACATTCACTTACAGCATCGATGACGGACCTGGTCCGCTTTCGGACGGACAGATGAAAAACTATGTGGGCCGGGTGGTGGTTGAACATACCGCAACCGGCACCCGCGTCGAGTGGACGTCCAACTGGGAAATGAACGACGACGCTATCGAGGAGTTTTGCCGACCTATTTACCTCGCGCTACTCGATGACATGAAGGCGAGCCTCGAAAAATGATTCACGCAACAACGCCCAATATCGAGGGCAAATCGATCACGCAGTACCATGGCGTCGTCACGGGCGAAGCTATTGTTGGCGCAAATATCTTCCGCGACTTCTTCGCAGGCATCCGCGATATTGTTGGCGGCCGATCCGCGGCCTACGAAAAAGAACTGGGACGCGCCCGCGAGATGGCCTTTTCCGAAATGGACCAGCAAGCGCGTGATCTCGGCGGCAATGCCATAATCGGCATCGACATCGACTACGAGACAGTCGGTGAACGCGGCGCCATGCTCATGGTAAGCGTGTCGGGGACCGCGGTTACGGTTCGCTAGCGTTGGACGCTTTCCTCGCGGCGGCAATCGACGAGGCCCGCAAGGGTCGTGATGCCGGCGGCATTCCGATCGGCTCTGTGCTTGTTGTCGACGGTGAAATCATTGCACGCGGCCACAACCAGCGCATGCAGAAGGGCAGTGCCGTGCTGCATGCCGAGATGGATTGCCTCGAGAATGCAGGTCGCCGGCCGGCTGAGACCTATCGGCGGGCTACGCTCTATTCAACGCTGTCGCCCTGCGATATGTGCAGTGGGGCCATTCTGCTGTACGGCATTCCCAGGGTTGTTGTCGGCGAGAACGAAACGTTCCGGGGGCCCGAGGACTACCTGCGCGGGAGGGGCGTCGAAGTTGTCGTTGCGAACGATGCAGATTGTATGGCTTTGATGAGAGAGTTCATACACGAAAATCCGAACGCGTGGAACGAGGACATCGGAGAACAGGACGAAACAAAATGACGACCAACTATGTTCTGATCGATTACGAAAACGTTCAGCCGAAAAACCTGGAGTTACTCCAGGATCACCCGTTCAAGGTGCTTGTATTCGTCGGCCAGAACCAGGCGCGGGTGCCTTTCGACCTTGCCGACTCAATGCAATTGCTGGGCAAGGATGCGAGATACATAAAGATTGCCGGCAACGGGCAGAACGCGCTGGACTTTCACATTGCGTACTACATCGGCGAACTTGCGGCGCGTGAGCCGAACGCCAATTTTCACATTATCAGCAAGGACAGAGGCTTCGACCCCCTGATTCGGCACCTGCGGGGCAAGAAGATCCGGGTTAACAGGGAACGCGACCTGGGCGAGATTCCAGAGCTTCAGCTCTCCCGAACGACAAGCCTGGACGAGCAGATCGCGGCGATCGTCCAGAACCTGGGTGGACGCGGGCAATCACGGCCGCGCAAGGTCAAGACACTTCAAAACACCATCAATTCGCTATTTACCGAGAAGCTCAACCAGGATCAGCTGAATGCGATCGTGAGCGAAATGAAAAAGCGCAAGCTGATCGTCATCAATCAGAACAACGTCAGCTACAAGCTACCGCACTAGTCAGTGCGCTGGCCGGTACGGGTTCGACGCCAGGTTTGTCTCGAATTCCTCGATCAGGCGTTGGGCATTGCGCACCCAGCTGCAGGATTCGCAAGTACACAGTGTTTCGTCGTGGTGCAGTTCGCTATGCAATGACTCGACCAGTTTTACACCATAGCGCAACGACGCGTTGAGAGTATGCGTCGGTTTGTCCGCGAAATCGGCGAACTGTTCAAGGCAGTTAACCCAGTGACACTCGCGGTTGATGTCGCAGTTATGGCAGCGCTCGCTCGTCGCTTCGAAAATACTGTCGTGCGGGCATTCGCGACCGTCGATAATTTTTTGCACCAGCAGCCGGGGATAACTTAGAGCTTCGATCAATTGTCTGCGCATTGTAGTCTCCTCCCTCTGCATGCGGATCACGATAGGCAGCGCGGAAAAGCCTGTCTATCGTGACAATCGCGTACTCATTTCCTGCATTGCCCGTTACAGCCACCGCACTTGTTGCAGCGTTCCGCTACCTCGGGGTCATGGGTTGTCAGCCAGAGCTGGAATGCAGCCCAAAACGCACACAATGCAACGAGGCCCAGTAGTGAATAGAGATAAGTCATAAATACATCTCCAATTCAGGTGTGACTGAACAACCCGGCGAATCCCATGAACGCCATAGACAGGATGCCGGCAATAATCAGGTTCATCGCAGTGCCCTGGATCAGTTTCGGAATGTCCGACAGTTCGGATTCCTCCCGCAACCCGGCCAGCAGCACGAGCGCCAGGGTGAAGCCGATGCCTGCACCAAGCGCATACACGATGCCTTCCCAGAAGCCATAGCCACGGTTGGTCGCGAATATCGCGAGGCCGAGTATTGCGCAGTTGGTCGTGATGAGCGGCAGGAAGATGCCCATCGCGCGGAACAGCGCCGGGCTGAGTTTCTTGATGAGCATTTCGATGAACTGGACTGTGCTCGCTATCACGACAATGAAGCAAATCAGCCTGAGATACGGTGCGTACACCAGCACGTAGGTATTCAGCAGCCAGGCGCACACGGCGGTCACCAGCATGACGAACGTGGTGGCGAGCCCGAGTCGCGCGGATGTTTCCAGTGAATTGGAAACGCCAAGGAACGGGCACAGGCCCAGGAAGTACGCCAAAACGAAATTGTTGACGAGCAGGGCGCTGATAAAGATCCACAACAGGTTATCCATCAGCCCTCGCTCCTTTGCGCCGCAGCAACATCTTCGAGGAACTCGTCCTTCTTGGTCTTGAACCAGTTGAAGAACAGCAGGATGACGCCCAGCGTGAGAAAGCCGCCAGGCGGCAGGATCATGATGACCCAGGGTTCGAAGTTCTCGCCAAACAGCCGTATGCCAAACAAGGCGCCGTCACCGAGAATCTCCCGAACCGCACCGAGAGATAACAGCGCAAGCAGGAATCCGCTTGCCATGCCGACGGCGTCCAGGACGGCCAGCTTGGTTGGATGCCTGGATGCGAACGCCTCCTGGCGACCCAGGATCAGGCAATTCGCGACGATCAATGGAATAAACGCGCCCAGCTCCTTGTGCAGCGCGGGCACGACAGCCAGCAGCGTGTAGTCGGCAATCGTGACGAACGTGGCAATGATGATGATGAAGCAGGAAATGCGTACCTGCTTCGGAATCAGGTGACGAAACGTCGAAACGAGGAAGCTGGAACCCACCAGCACGAAGAACGTTGCCATGCCCATTGCGACGGCATTGATCGCGGAGTTTGTAACCGCGAGCATCGGGCACATGCCCAGCACCTGTGCGAACACGGGATTGTCGCGCCAGATGCCCTTGACGAGTTCTTCGCGAGACTGGTTTTGCTTCACTGGCCTTCCTCGAGTTGCTCCGACCACGCTGCGTGTGCTTCGTTGATGATTCGTACGACCGCCTTTGAAGAGATCGTCGCGCCGGTTATGGCGTCAATTTGGTTTGGCTGGGTACGGGTACCTTTCTTGACGGCGATAATTTCCGGCTCCACGGCCAACGCCCGGAACGCGCCGACAAAATCGGCATCCTTGTATATCTTGTCGCCCAGGCCAGGTGTCTCGCGGCTTTCGAGAACCTCCATGCCGACAACCATTTTCTCGCCCGGCTTGTAGCCGTATATCAGCGCGATCGTGTCCTGGAAACCGGGGCCCTGCGCCGGGATTGCGTAACCGGCGAACTCACCGCTTTGATCGTAGCCACCGTAGACGACCGGCTCGTCCTTTTCAGGTGCCTCCACAGCAACGAGTTCGCCGTCCCGGTAGACGAGGGCCTGCATCTGCTCGACACCCGGCAACACTTTGAATACGGCCTCGCGCAACTCGCGCGCCTTGTTGGCGGTGATTGTCGGCAGCGTCGATTCGTAGATTGCGATAATCGCAACTCCGGACAGCAAACCGGCGATAGCCAGTGTCATCACGAGCCGCAATGAACTGACAGGAGCCTGTCTGCCGGGCGCGTTCATTTCGACTCCGCCTTGCGCCCGAACACGGTCGGCTGTGTATATCGGTCAATCAGGGGTGTTACTGCATTCATGAGCAGGATCGCGTACATGACGCCTTCGGGCAGTCCTCCGAATACGCGAATGAGTATGACGAGCACGCCAACACCAATGCCGAAAATCCAGGCACCCCGCGGCGTGACGGGCGAGGTGACCGGGTCCGTCGCCATGTAGATCGCACCGAGCAGCAGGCCGCCGGAGAATACCGAGAACCACGGCGTCGGAAAGCGATCGGCGTCGAAAAGGCCCAGGCAAGCGGAGAACACGATGACCGTCAGCAAGATGCTGACGGGGATTCTCCAATCCAGGTCGCGTCGTGCCCACAGGTAGATGCCACCGAGTAACAACAGCAGCCCACTGGTTTCCCCGAGTGAGCCGGTTGTCTTGCCAAGCATCAGATCGGAGAGTGGCGTCACGACCTGCTCGAATTTCATCATGCCAAGAGGCGTAGCAGACGACATCGCGTCAAGCTGCACCTGCATGAACGGCAGCGCGAGGTTGCCCGGATAAATGTCGAAGAAACCACCTTCGCCCGTTGCCGGTACCCACGTCGTCATGGCAATCGGGAATGTCGCGAGCAGGAATGCGCGGCCAAGCAGTGCCGGGTTGAACAGGTTATGGCCCAGGCCACCCCAGATGACCTTGCCCAGGGTGATGCCGATGAATCCGCCGAGGAATGCCATCCACAGGGGCAGCCCCGGCGGTAGTGTGAGGCCGAGCAACAGCCCGGTGAGGATGCAACTGGCATCTCGCAGCGACTCGCCGCGAACGTCGCGTTTCGCGAACAACCATTCCGCGATCAGTGCTCCGGCGATGCAGGAGCCGAGGACCAGTACTGCGCTGATGCCGAAGAACCACATCGCTGCTGCAGTGGCGGGTGCGAGGGCGATGAGCACGTCGCGCATCGCGCTCGGAGTTGTCATACCCTGGCGTAGCAACGGGGCATGGAATAGGAGGAGATCCGGGTCACTCTTTTTCATGAGCCGGGTTCCTTGCGGTGCGTAAGATCATCCTTCGCCGTGCGAATCAGTTGCACGATGGGAATGTTGGACGGGCAGGCGAACGTGCAGCAGCCGCACTCGACGCAATCAAACACATTGAGGTCCTTCATCTCGTCAAACATGCGCGCCCTGGAAAGGCGTGCAAGGCGCGACGGATTCAGGAAGTAGGGGCAGGCCTCGAGGCAACGGCCGCAGGAGATGCATGGATATTCCTTGCGCCTCGACGTTTCCTTCTCCGTGAAGACGAGTACACCCGAGCAGCCTTTCAGTATCGGTACATCAAGACTCGCAATGGGGCGCCCCATCATTGGGCCACCCATGATGATCTCGCGGCTTCCAGGCTTGAGGCCGCCACAGAATTTGACAACGTCGCGCACAGGCGTGCCCAGCGGCACGATCAGGTTGGCGGGGTAGGTCACACCCGGGCCGGCAACGGTTACAACGCGCTCGATCAACGGCATGCCGCGCAGGAAGTAGTCGGCAATGGCGACGATTGTGCCGACATTGTTGACGTTGACGCCGACATCGCGCGGCAGCTGGCCAGCCGGAACCTCTTTGCCGAAGACGCTTTTGATCATCATCTTCTCGGCGCCTTGTGGGTACTTCACCTTGAGCGGCACGATCCGTACGGGCTGGCCTGGCTGTATGTGCTTGCGCAGTATGTCGATCGCGTCGGGCTTGTTTTTCTCGACGCCGATGACAATTTCCTCGGCGCCGAGTTTTTGCCGCATGATTTCCGCGCCTTCGAGCAACGCTTCAGGGCGCTCGACCATCAGTCGATGGTCGGTCGTCAGGTAAGGCTCGCACTCGGCGCCATTGACGAGCAATTGCCGAATCTCTACTCCATCCGGGACTGACAGCTTTACATGCGCCGGGAACGCCGCGCCGCCCATGCCGACGATACCGGCTGTCTGCACGGCAGTGATGAATTCGTCGAGCGACAGGGCCTTCCAGTCGATGACGTCGCCGGCATCGATCGCCTGCGTCGCAAACGCGTCTGCCTCGATAGCAATCGACGGCGTGAACCGCCCATCGACACCGCGGTGATCGCCGATGTCCTTGATGACGCCTGTGACCGGACTGTGCAGGGCCGTGGAAACGAACCCGCCCGGCTCTGCGATCATCTGTCCGCGTGTGACCCGCTCCCCGGCGGTTACGACGGGCTTTGCCGGCACGCCGATGTGCTGGCCCAGCGGCATGACGTAATTTGTGCCGAAAGGCACACGCTGGATCGGCAGGTTGGCAGTTTGTTGTTTGTGGTGCGCCGGATGGACACCGTGTTCGAAGCCGCGACGCAACAGGCCCAGAGCCGTCATCGCATCAGTCCTTCTTCCGTGTCGCCAGCTGCAACAGCCTGCTACGGATGTTCTGCGCAATTTCGGCTTGTGTTTTTTCCTGCACTTCGCGCAGCTCTGCCGCGGCTTCCTGCTTTTGCGCGTCGAGGGCGGCTTCATGCTCGGCCGCAACTTCCGCCCTGATGTCCTGCTCGAGTCGATCGGTAAACGGCGTCACGATGCCGGCGAGTTCCTGCAGTGTCTGCCAGTTCGCCAGGCATCCTGCTGCCACCTGTTCCAGCGCGTCGGCGTCCGATGCGAAACGGGCCTGTCCTGCAGCCCAGTCGGCGAATGACACGTCACCTTGCAGCTCATCGGGATCCGGGTTGCCATCAAGACTGATACGGGTGCCGAACACGCCCTCGACGCGCGGATCATAGCGGAACAGCGGCAACACCCTTGCCGCAACTGCACCTTGCGCCTGGATCACCGTCCGGTCACTTGCAAAACCGTGCCTTGCGGGGCTCGGGGCATAGACGTGGAGCAGGGCGGGGCCTTTGAACGCGAGCGCCTGCAGCATGCTTTCTCCGAAATGAGCGGGATCCGCGATCGATGTCTGCGCGACATAGGCGCTGCGTTGTCCAAGTGCCAGCAAGCCGAGATTGGCGCGCGGATTGTTCGTTCCGGAACCCGCCAGTCCGAAGTCCAGTTCGCTAAAGACGAGAACCTTGACCGGCAGACCCGAGTTGAGCAGCCAGATCAGCTGACCCAGCCCCTGTCCGGCGAGCAATTCGTCGCTGCCGACCAGCACGAGCGGCGGGCAAAGCGCCAGTTCATTATCGTCGAGGTCCTGCCAGCGCAGCGTCTGCAGTTCGTTACGTTGCCACTCGTTGCCATCGGGTTGCTCGACCTCGAGGCGCGCAAGGCGTAGCAGGCGGACGACATCGGTCGTCTCTTCGAGGTGTCCTGCGATCAGACCTGCAGCGAGTTGTGCTGCATCACCCGTCATGTCGACAACAACAGGCGCCTGGAAAGGATTATGCGGAAATGCGCCGGCCCATTCAGCGGTACTGCCGCCTGCGACCGCGAGGCCATAGCGGGCACGTCCCAGGCCATGTTCACCTTCGACGATACGATGATGCGCCGCCTCAACCTGGTTGTAGAGGTCAATGAGTCGCAACAGGTAGTCGGTATCGATCGAGTGATCGGCCTCGCCATCGCCGACTCCCCTGGCGAGCTCTTCGATATCAACGCGTGGGCTCGCCGTATGCTTCAGCTTGTCGGTGATCGCATCGAGGTCATCAATGGTCAGTGTGCTCGACAACGTTTTCTCGATAAGTTCCGAAATCGAATTACCGGCTTCGGCAAGTGACTCGGCAAAGCGCTGCGCAATGGGCTGCTGGTGAAACTCGGTTGCCGAGAGCGCGAGACGCGCGGCGATTTTTTCACCGGAGCCGGCTTCCGCGTGATCGCCGCCCGAAAGCGCGAACTGGCAATAGCGCGACAGCAGGATAGCGGCCATCTCGCCAATATCCGGGTTCCTGGCGATACGTTCGAGTGTTTCGGACTTGGTATCGGGCGTTAACGAGAATACGGACCAGAGTTCGCGTGCTTTCCCGAGCGTCTCTGTGTCCTGGGGGACCGCCCGCAATGCTTCGGGTTCGCACTGGCTGATGCATATGCCGCAGGCCTTGCAGGACTCAGGGTTGACGACGATGGACAGAAGTTCTGCGCTGTCTTTTTGCTGCGCCTCCGCATCGCTGAAGAACGGTCTTGTGACCGCTACTGGCAGGTCGCCCAGCGTGGCGCCAATCGCTTCGATACCCTCGCTGATCGCCTGCTTGCGCTCGTCCGGCAATGGCATCTTTTCGCCGAGCCACGCGTAGGCTTCATCAAGCATTTCGCCAAAGGTCGGCGACGCATCTTCAGCTTTTTTATTCGACGAAATGATTCGCGGCGCCAGTTTTGAAGATACCTGGCGCACGGCATCTGCATTCGCCAGGCTGATACCGGCATCGATCAGTGCTGCGGGCGTCGCCGCCACGACTCCGATGGCGCTGTCCGGGCACAGCGTCCAGCATTTGCCACATCCTGTGCATGTCGCCGGATCGAAGGCAGGCAGCATTTCACGGGTTCTGCTCGCGTCATTAAAAGTCGCGCTCAGAGGCGGCATCGTGCCGGTGGCGAGGAACGGGTCCGCGGTCAGCCGTTGTGTCAGTTCGTCTCGGTACAGGACACCTGTCTGGTCCCAGAAGCGCGGCAGGCTTGCGAAGCTGTCGTCATCGCGCGAGAGATGCCGGACCGCTGATGGCACTTTGCCTTCCCAGCGATCGCGAATGCCCTCGGCGTTGTCGCTATCGACCTGGACCACACTCTCGAATCCTTCCTGGAATGCTGCGCTTTCGAGCTGGCGCTTGCGTGCAGCGATGATCTGGCGCGACGTCTGATCGAGCAGGCCAGCCTTCGACAGCACACCAAACAGGCCCCCGAGCAGTTTCTCGAAGCGGTCGGGATCATCGCTGTCGACCTCGATTGCGTACCTGTCGCCGGATTCGCCCAGGCACACCGTTGCGCTCTTGACGTCGAGTGAAGCGTCGGCCGGCACGCCGGCGCCGGGATCGTGTAGTTTTTCATCGCCGTGGATCAACCAATCGGTGCGGGTCCCGGACCAGTTACTCCAGTTGACGTCGGGATGCGAGCGGACGCGGCCGCCTTCGAGTGCATGGACCAGTGCACAAGCCGCATCGAGCAGCTCTTTTCCTTCGTTACCGCGGCGAATCGCGATCGTGAGCAAGTTTTCCTGCAATGCCGCTGATGAATCGTCCGCGGCACGAATGGCGGAATCGGCCACGTCGGGATAGGCACGCCGCAGCGCGTCGAGAAGTGCTTCGCGCTTGGGCTGGTCGCCGGAATGATCATCGAATGCGACTCCGAGGAACCACAGGTCATTCGAATCCAGGTCGTCGTGACGACAAAGCTCGACAATGTCGGCGACGCGCAATGGCAGCCCACCCAGGCCGTAAAGCGCCGACGCGCAATGCGTACGATGTTTGGCATCGAGCTGATCGAGGCTGGCGCGAACTTCGCGAGTGAGCGGCGGCTCGCCGGCTATCGGGGCAGCAGTGCGTTCGAGAATGAATGCCACATCCTTGCCGTCGAGTTCGGCCGCAATCTCGCTGGCAGGGAACGGTCGCAGCGCATGGACGCCGAGAACGCCGGCCTTGATCTTGTGCTTCTTGCGCAGGACGTCGGCCGCAGCTCGTGCGGTTTCCACGGCAGATCCCTGCGCCAGTATCACGGTCTTCGCGTCTTTTGTCCTGTAGCGGGACAGCGATTCATACTGTCGTCCAGTCTTTGCTGCAAAGCGCATGAAAGCGGTATGCAGCGATTCGGCAACAAATGCGTCGAAAAACGGTCGCCGTGCGAATGCGCCGAGAGCAAAGCTTTCGCGGTCGAACAGCGCTCCGGATAGCACCGGTTCATCGAGGTCGTGCCAGGCCGGAACGCGGCGTCGGGTATCTCCGAACAACAATTTCTGCGCAGCCGTGGGTGCCTCAATGTCGTCGCGTGCTGCGCCCGTGAATTCACTGGACTGCGTTGGCGACAACAGCCGAACATTTTGCGGCGCCATTGCCGTTTGCCCACCATCCATAACGACGAGGCCGGGCACGAGCGATTGCTCGGCGACGCGCCTGGCGATGTATGTGAAATCGACTGCCTCCTGCACATTCGCCGCGAAAAGAATGAAAAAGCCGGTGTCTGCACTCAGGTGAACGGTCTCGTGGCCGCTGCCGAGCGTCGCACCATGCGCCGCGGCAGCGCGCGTGGCAATGTGCAGCACGAGCGGTACATGTTTGCCGGCTGCAGAGATAAGCAGGTCCTGCGCCGCGCCCACATCCGTGCCGGACAGGAAAGCCGTGGCGCGTTGCCCACTCAATGCCAGGCCGGTAGCCGACGCAATCAGCCCTCGTGGACCCTCGGCGGACCGCGCCGCAAGCGTCGTGATACTGCTCTCCGCGATCTCCACGGCACCGTTGCCGTCGAGCACGCAGTCGAGTCCTTCCTCGCGAATATCCGAGCCAGCCGGTGCGCCGAATACTTTCCGGTACCAGTCGATTGCGGCATTGCGAAGCGCAGACATCAGGAAGCCTTCACTTGCCGGGACTCCTGGTCCTGGAACTGCTCGCCTTCGAGCCAGACGATGGAGCGGGTCGGACAGCGGAAGATGGCATCGGGTTTTGGTTCACCGCCCGACGAATAGTCAATGACTGGCAGGTTGCCGACCATCGTGATCAGGCCCGGTGCAGCATCCGCAGCACACCTGCCGCAGGCGTCGCACGCTGCTTTGCACAATTGGGTTGCAGCTTCACCGGCCAGTGGAATGTTGCATTGGACAAAGAGATTCTGGCTCAGCGGCACCAGTTCAAAAAGGTCGCGGGGGCAGGCTGCGACGCAATCCGGGCAGGCACGGCACTTGTCCATGTTGACCTGCGGCAGTCCATTTCTGTTCATGTGAATCGCATCGAATGTGCAGGCTGCTTCGCAATCGCCAAGGCCGAGGCAGCCCCAGGAACATCCCTTGCCGCCGCCCGAGACGACTGCTGCCGCGCGGCATCCCTCGAAGCCGCGGTACTCGGCGATCTGGTCGGCCTGCAGGTGCCCACCATTGCAGCGCAGGCGCGCCACCAGTTTCTCGGCGCGACCGGCATCGACCTGAAGATACTCGGCGATCTGCTCGATGGCCTCATCAGTGCTGACCGTGCACTGGCCGGGCTCGACTTCGCCCGCGACCAGTTTCTCGGCAAATGGCAGGCAACCTGGTTGCCCGCACGCCCCGCAGTTGGTCCCCGGCAGCAGTTCATTGGTCGCTTCAATGCGGGGGTCCTCGTCAACTTTCAAAAAGCGTTGCGCGATGGCGAGAACCGTGCCGAAAAAAAGGCCGATTCCTACCATGATAGTTGGCGCAACGAGCAGGTTGTTCATCAGTTGAAGGGCTCCGCGCGAGCAATCAGTTCTTCAAGGCCCGGCTCGTTGGGATCGAGCGGTTTGCCGGGATGAATGCACTTGGCAGGACAGATTTCAGCCGCGGCAACGAGATCAGCGTACGGGCCCGCCTTCGGGTCTTTCAGGTACGCCTGCTTGTCTTCGTTGTACGCGAACATCATCTTGTTGATGCCCATGCAGTCGTCACAAGTTGTGCAGCTTGGTGTGTCGAGCCACGGGTCGTCGAAGCTCAGTTCCTCTTCCGGTTCCGCGGCCTCGACAGGCTCTGCCTCGGCTTCTTCCGTTACTTCTTCGTCCGGGGTCTCGATGTCGGCAGGTGCTGGCGCCGGCATCCTGGCGAGCTGGCCGTCGCCTGCAACCATGCCGGACAGGTCGGCGCCCATGAGGAAGTCGACGAGCTGTCCCATCGCTTCGCCGGCGGCTTCCGAGCGCGCCGATTCGAGTTCTTCCGCGTGTTCCTTTTGTAATTCTTCGCGTTCGGATTCGAGTGCGGCACGTTGCTCTTCGACGATGCGCTCGATGGCTTCCTCGACGTAGAAGTTCTGGATGCCTGCCAGCTCCTGCAGCGTATGCCAGTAGTTAAGCCGGTCGCGGCAGGCAAACACGAGGGCTCGCGACACGGCCAGGCGAATTAGCACACCCTGGTCATCGATACCCCAGGCAAACGGCACTGCGCGGTCGGCGACTCCATCGTCAGCACTGAGGTATTCCGACACGGGCATCAACTCGGCGGAGTCGAGCTCGGCCGGTATCACACGGAAATGGTCGTGCAGGGCCGGCATCAGCAGGGCGTAGTCGGCGAATGTGAATGCCAGGTCCATCTCGGTCGTATTGCCGTCCGGATCTTCGTATTGCAGTTTTTCGACGGGCCAGTCGCTGTCTGATTGCGGGTTGCCGCCGAAGCTGACTCGCTCCGCGGCATGATCGCCGGCGTCGGGATTGATCAGCACGAACGGGTGGGCACGACTTTCCAGCGCTGCACTGGCGACGAACCAGGGGTCAAGCAGCGGCTTGCTGACCTTGGACTGCGTACCGCGATTAACCAGGTGCAGGCTCGCGCGGTTGCTGTCCAGCGCACAGAGAAATCCTGACACCAGGTCGTCAAAACGCGCTGCGGAAGCCTGCGAGACAACCACCTGCCGATGGCCGACTCCGAAATAGGCCAGCTCGAAGCGGTACGCGTCGAATGGTCCTTCACCGGGCCTTGCGCCGGGATTGTCGTAAGCGCGGATCCAGCTCAGTACATGGACAGGCAGTCTCGAACTCAACAGACGCGAGAACGATGCCAATCCGTCACCAGCGAGATAGTCGGCCGATACGAGCGCCACGACCCGGGTAACGAGTTGCAGCTCCTCATCCGAGAACGCCTGCCAGTCGAAACTGGCGAACCAGGAATCGTGCACAGCCGGGTCGTAGCTGCCTTCGATTTCCAGCGCCGCGACGCGAAGCGCGGCAAACAACTCTGAATACTCCGCAGCATGCTGTTCGTAGAGTTGCGCTGCGGCCACGCACGGATCATCGCTGTCGACAATTTGCACGTCCGACATGTCGCCGAAGTCCGGGCTGTCGAGCTGGCCAACGAACTGCACCAGCACTGAATGATCGGGCCAGGCATGTAATGCCTTCAGGGCATTCTCGATTCGGGCACGTCGATCCGCTGGCATTTCGACCGAGCCGCTGCTGCGCTGTTCGAGCACATCCGACAACGCACTGCTATCGAAGTAGCTCGATCCTTTACCGACACTCGTCTTGATGTTCCCGGGCTCATTTGCATCTGCCGCCTTCGACTTTTCGATGTCGAGCAGGGCTTCCAGCCCGTGAACATGCTTGCCGATACTGTCACGGAGTTGTTCGCGTTTCTGCGTATCCCGATGCCGTACTGCGTGCAGCATCAGGTGCAACGACACGCGTGGTCCATATCCGAGGAACTGCCCACCGTCGGCCAACGACTCGCCGAGCCTTGCAAGGTCTGCAGCCAGTGCTTCCTGACCGCTTTGGTTGAGATCGAGGTGCTCCTGCATCGCGGCCGCCGCCGCTGCAAACAATGCAGATGCGTCAGCCGGAGCGGAGTCGCCCAGTTCCTGCTTCAGGAATCGTTCGATCCACGGCAGGTTGTCTTTCAGAATCTTCGCTTCGTCGCCGGGAGCGAACTCTGCGATCGCATCGGAGAAGTATTCACTTACCGGCCTGGCAATTTCCGTGACCCCGGTGTCTCCGGGCGGAAACAGGTACAGCGGATACTGGTAGCGAATGACGCTGGCGTCACGATAGGCGTTCAGCAGCGCCGGCAATACTGTCTCCGGCGGCTTCATCGTGCTCTTCGACGCTGCGGGCTCACCAAAATGGAAGCGCCGCAGCAGGCTGACCGTCGTGTCACCCGGATTGTTGGTCTTGCCGGGGATTTTGGGTTCTTCGTTGTTGCTTTCGAGAACGGAGTTCATTGCTGCTCCGGGCTAAAGTGCGAATCCATCCAGCGCCTTGTTGAGTCCCGCGAGTTTTTCGTCGGCACTCATATCCATACCCACCGCGGACATCAGGTCATATCGCGGCGCATCCGGGTTGTGGTACAGGATGCCCAGCGGCAAAACACTTTCGTCCTGGGCCAGTGCACGGGCCGCCGCGAGATCTGATGGATCATGCTCGGCGCAATTCGGGAACAGCCGCTTGACGTTGTCATCGAGCTGAATGCCTTTCTCGTGGGTCAA
>JARRLQ010000034.1:0-18760 GCA_037386905.1 Woeseiaceae bacterium | reverse complement strand
GCGGTGACAACGAATGCGCGAACCGAGGTTTCCTCATGTCCGAATATCGGAAACAAGGTTTCGAGGATCTGGATCAGGAGCCAGGAAGTAGCGAGATAGCCTATCGCCACCCTGACGACATTCCGGCGCTTCAATTCGTCCAGGAAAGACATTGGTGGAGTTTACTACGGACGGTCGAGGGATTGAGTCGCCCGCTGCGTGGGCTTCTGGCGGAGAGGGTGGGATTCGAACCCACGAAAGGCTACTAACCTTTGCTGGTTTTCAAGACCAGTGCATTCAACCGCTCTGCCACCTCTCCGGCGTCAGGATCGTGCGCCGCGCATTGTGCTTGCAATCGAACGGAAAGACAATACATCTGTCTGACAATTCAAGTTGTACCGGAAATCTTCAATAATCAACTTGAGAAAAGCTCATGAAGACATTGATTTCAATAACTTTATTGTCGCTGATGTTCGCCGCAAGTTCGGTGTGCGCGCAGGCACAGGGGCCGCAGTTTCCCTGCAAGGACGACGAGCGTTTCGCCGAGTTCGATTTCTGGGTGGGCGAGTGGACCGTCCATATCGCCGATGGAACGTATGCAGGCAGTAATGTCATCACCTCGCCGCAGCAAGGCTGTGTCTTGCTCGAAAACTGGACCGGGGCTTCCGGCAGCACGGGCCTGAGCATCAACTACCTCGATCACCAGACCGGCGAATGGGTGCAGATCTGGAGTGATGCCAGCGGAAGCCAGATCGATATTCGCGGCGGCATGACGGACGAAGGTATGCGCATGGTGGGCACGATTCACTATGTGGGCAGTAACACGACGTTTCCGTTCCGTGCACTGTGGACACCACTGGAGGACGGTCGCGTGCGGCAGTTCTTCGAGCAGTACGACGCAACCAGCGAAACATGGGCACCGTGGTTCGAAGGCTTTTATACTCGCAAGACCGCCGATGCCGACGAGGATAAGGACTGAACTTGAGACAATATTCCACAAGAAGCGGATTCCCCGCAGGTAACCCGATTGCCAATGTTCTCGTCATCATCGCGGGGGCGCTCGTTATCGGAGCATCGATCGTGCTGGGCTTCTTTGCATTTGTGATCCTTGCGACCGTCGTACTCGTGTCGGCTGCCGTCATTGGCATACGCATCTGGTGGCTCAAGCGCAAAATGCAGCGCAGACAGGCCGGGAACGGGCCGCAGCAAGGGCCACGGACATCCGCAGGCGTTATCGAGGGTGAGTACAAGATCGTCGTGAAAGAGCGCGACGAAGCGTAGTCAAAGGCGTCAAAACCTCGTAAAGTCGCATCCCATGCGCGCGAGCAACGATCAAGACCGTAAACGACGCCTCCGCCGGCGCCGTATCCAGGTCATTGTAATTTATACAGCTATTGCCATCGGGCTGGCGTGGTTCTTCGAATCACAAGCCACGACGACAATTATTTTCGTGCGTCATGCGGAGAAGGCGGCCGAGCCGGCCGATGACCCGGGGCTCAGCGAGGCAGGCAAGCGCAGGGTTGCGGAGCTGACGCGACAGCTCGTCGACGCCGATGTGGTTGCCGGTATTGACGCGATCTACGCGACGCCGTACCGGCGTACCCAGGAAACCGCGCAACCGCTCGCCGACGCGCTCGACCTGCCCATCAACACCTACGACGGTTCGGATACCGAAGAGGTTCTCGAAACCATACTGAAGAATCACAAGGGCAAGATTATTCTCGTGGTCGGGCACAGCAATACGGTGCCGGTGCTGATCGCAAACCTGGGCGCCAGCAAGAAGGTGCCGCCCATCCACGAGAGCGAGTACGACAATATCTACATCATCTCCATACCGTGGTTCGGCAAGACCAAGACGATACGGCTCAGGTATGGCGAACCCTACGTTCCCGCCCTGGTTGAGTGACCGCGCAAAGCGAAATCCACGTTTCGACACAGGGTCGCGGTACCTACGACCTGACATCCGAAGTGCAGGCTGCTGTACGTGACTCCGGCGTGGACATCGGCATGTGCAATGTCTTTGTCCGTCATACCAGTGCGTCGCTGATGTTATGCGAGAACGCCGATCCTGCAGTCATGCGCGACCTCGAAACGTTCATGTCGCGTATTGCCCCCGATGGCGATCCGGCCAACACGCACGTAGCCGAGGGGCCGGACGATATGCCGGCTCACATTCGCAGCATCATTACGCATGCAGACCTGAATTTGCCTGTCCGCGGCGGGCGTTGTGACCTTGGCACGTGGCAAGGCGTGTACTTGTGGGAGCATCGTCACCGGCCGCACCGGCGCAAGGTGACCGTTACCGTTACGGGCTGAACGGAGAGTCGCGGTGCAGGACACCATCATTTACCTCGATCCTGAGAGCGGGCTCAACCTGCAAATCAACACGCTGCTCGCAGTTGAGCACCTGCATCCGGTCGTCGTGGCGATTTTCGTCGGTGCCGTGATCTCTGCGATCATGAGTACCTCTGACAGCATCCTGCTCGGTTGCGGTACGGTTATCTCGGTCAACCTGCTGCCGCGCGTCGTCAAGGATCCATCAGACCAGCTGCGCCTGCGCGTGGCGCGCTGGCATGTCGGCGCCGTTCATGCTCGCAATCTGGTGGCGCAAACTGAATACCGCGGGCGGCTTTTCGGGCATCTTCGCCGGGTTCACGGCCTTCGGAGTGTCGAGTTACCTGTATCCGGACATACCAGCGAGCTTCGTCGGGTTCTGGACCTCTCTCGTGGTTGCCGTGGTGGCCTCGTTGCTGACGCAAAAAGCGAGCCCGCCCAAACTTTTGACAAATGCCGATGGCGAGCCAATCGAACTCAAGGGAAGGCTTGGCACGCTTCCTTTATTCCGGCGGATTACCTGAAGCCGTGCAATAGCCCGCTGATCCAGGACCCGGCAACGACCATGACGAATGCGCCGAGGTCGAGATACGGCAACGGTGCGCTGCCGTAGCCGAATAACGCAAGATACGCGATGCCAAGGCAAATCATCAGCGCGCCGCCGACCTGCCGGCCAGCGGCCGGTATCGGGGCATCCGGCGACCTCGGAAGGCGCTCAAATACTGACAAAGCGAGAGTCAGGGGAAGCAGCAGTGTATAGAGCAGGGCGAGCCATACAGGGCGAGTCAGCCACCATTCCTGCGTACCGGGCTCCAATCCCATGCCGAATCCGCCAAGCAAATACGATATGGATACGACGACAATCATTACCGTGATGTGCCAGAGATAGAGTGTCATGATCATGCTGTTGATCAGCACGGTCGCCGCCCAGATCTTTACGCCAGACAGGAAGCGACGCATTGGCGCCTCGATGGCGAGCAGCAACCCGAACTGGAATACGCCCAGCGCAAACAGCGTGATCTTGGGTGGCAGCGTGTTGCTCAGGCCCTCGTCGGGCGAGCCGACCATGGCAAACGGGTAGGGGCCTTTGAAGATCAATATCCAAAGTGCAACAAAGCCGAGTGCTGAGAAGCCAAGCAGGCGGGCAGGACTACCAAGGCGGCCATCGCGCCATGCATAGCCCAGGTGATGCACCGAAAGCCAGACCCAGAAGTACTGTGTCCAGCCCAGCCACTTCATGCCGGCGGCAAAAAACAGGTAGTCGACCAGCGAGCCGATAGCCACGAAAACGAACAGCGATACAAATCCCCATCTCTGCCACGCCTTGTAAGTCAGTGGCGCCAGCATGACGACCGCGAGGTAGATCGCGAGGAACCAGATCGGGATCAGCGCGGCGCGTGACGTCAGCTTGGTTGTATCGCCACTGGCGCCGAACAGGTAAAGGCATGCAGCGAGAATGGCCCAGCCGATGATCAGGGCGAGCAGGGGCGTGACGAGACGATGCAGGCGGGTTGCAAGCCAGCCCGCGTATCCGACGCCTTTTCGCGATGCGCTTTCGAGCGACACGGCATTCGCGTAGCCACCGACGATGAAAAAGATCGGCATGACCTGGAATACCCACGTCAGCCATTGCGTGTTGGGCCGCATCTCGAGCAGGTCGCCCGGGACGAAATTGCCATCTGTCATCCACGGCGCAGCTACGAGCCAGTGCCCGCTGACCACCATGAGAATGGAAACAGCACGAAGAAAATCGACGTATCGATTGCGCTCTTCGGGCGTCTTCTCCGCGAGGGATATGGCCTGGGACCAGATGCTCATCGACACGTCTCCCGTGATTTTTGGCGCGCCCGGCAGGATTCGAACCTGCGACCCCCGGATTAGGAATCCGGTGCTCTATCCTACTGAGCTACGAGCGCGTGGGCTGCGATTCTAGCAAAGTGGCGTGACCCGCCGCATAATTAGTTGATGGCGGGAATCCTCCTTCGAACGCTCATCACAATGCTTGGCCTGTACCTGGCGTCTGTGTTAATCCCCGGTGTTGCCATTGCGAGCACGGGCAGCCTGATTCTCGCTGCATTGCTGCTCGGCCTGGTCAATGGCTTTATCCGGCCGATCGCATTCGTGCTGACGCTGCCGCTGACCATTGTCACGCTCGGCTTGTTCCTGTTTGTTCTGAATGCAGCGATGTTCGGGCTGGTTGCCGCGATGCTCGACGGCTTCGCGGTATCGGGCTTCTGGGCGGCAATTTTCGGCGCAATCATTGTCGGTATCACAAGTACCATTGCGTCGTGGTACATAGGCCCGAACGGGCGTTATGAAGTCTACGTAATTCGCACGGACTGACATCAATGACTATCCAGACCCGGCTTGTCGAGTACACGCTCGGCGACAATATTTTCGAAGGCATGCTCGCCTGGGATGATGCGGTGAGCGCTTCGCGGCCTGGCGTCGCGGTCGCACACACCATAGCCGGGCGATCAGCACATGAAGAGGATCGTGCTCGGCGGCTCGCCGCGCTCGGATATGTCGGATTTGCCATCGACGTCTACGGCCAAGGAACTCAAACGACCGATTTCGATCGAAACAGGTCGATGATGACGGCGTTGCGCGAAGATCGCCCCGGGTTGCAGGCGCGCCTTTTAGCCGCAATTGCCTGCCTCCGTGAGCAACCTGAAGTCGATGCGAGCCGCACAGCGGCAATCGGTTTCTGTTTCGGTGGGTTGAGTGTGCTCGACATTGCGCGGACGGGCGAGAACATCGCCGGTGTGGTTAGCTTGCACGGCATTTTTGAGCCGCCTGGCAACACTGACGGCAATCGCATTACCGCGAAGGTCCTGGCGCTGCACGGCTGGGAAGACCCTCTCGCGACGCCGGACGCAGTTGTCGGGCTGGCCGCTGAAATGACATCGATGGGCGCGGACTGGCAGATTCACGCTTACGGCAACACGACGCACGCCTTTACGAATCCGAGTGCTAACGATTGGGAAGGTGGCAAGAAATACAATGAGGACGCCGACAGGCGCTCCTGGGTCGCTACACAGAATTTTTTGGCCGAACTGTTCGGCAGTCAGGGAGATTAATGTGAGACGTTTTTACCTTTTCTCGCTCGCGGCACTGTTAGCTGCGTGCTCCGCAGATGAATCTGCAACTGAAATGGCAGAGCCCGTGGTTGCATCGGCAGTCATTGTCGAGGCAACCGGCGGCAATCCGGCCGCCGAGACCGCCGCCAACGAGATTACGGATCCGTACATGCGCGAGATCATTGCGGAAATCTCGAGCGATGCCTACGAAGGGCGCGGTCCGGGGGCCCCGGGCGACAAGAAAGCCCGCGCCTACCTTGTGCAGGCAATGGAAAGTCTCGGACTCGAGCCGGGTGGGCCTGACGGCAGCTACGAGCAGCCATTCGCGCTGGTCGGTGTAAATGCGACACAGCCGGAGACATGGACCTTCGAAGGCCACGACAAGACGATGACGCTCGAGCAATGGGACCAGTTCATCGTTGCCAGTGGTATCCAGGAAGAACGTGTGGATGTCGAAAATGCCGAGCTCGTTTTCGTCGGTTATGGCATACAGGCGCCTGAATATGACTGGGATGATTACAAGGGCGCAGATCTCGAGGGCAAGATTCTCGTCATGATGAACAACGACCCGGACTGGGATCCGGATCTGTTCGCCGGCGAGACACGTCTCTGGTACGGGCGCTGGGATTACAAATACCTGAGTGCCGCGAAGCAGGGCGCTGCCGGTGCCATCATCATCCATACTCAGCCCTCCGCCGGCTATCCGTTCCAGGTGGTGCAGACGTCATGGACGGGCGAGCAGTTTGAGCTCCCGGCTGGCGATGAACCGCGTATCAAGGTGCCGGCATGGGTCACTGAAGATACGGCCCGCGAACTGGTGGCGATGGCGGGATTCGATCTCGACGAGCTTCGCGAACGCGCCTACAACCGCGACTTCGAGCCGGTGCCGCTCGGCATCTCGACGTCGATCGGCATGGACGTCGAGATCAACCGGGTCCAGTCGGCCAACGTGCTCGGCCTGATTCCCGGCAGCGATCCGGAGCTCAGGGACGAGGCTGTCATCTATACGGCGCACCACGACCATCTCGGCATCGGCACGCCGAATGAAGACGGTGACGCGATCTATAATGGCGCTTATGACAATGCGTCGGGCGTCGCTCTCGTCATGGGTATTGCGAAGGCGCTAAAGTCGATGCCTGAAGCACCGCGGCGCTCTGTCCTGATTGCGCTCGTTGGCGCCGAGGAGCAGGGATTGCTCGGCTCAAAGTACTACGCTGAAAACCCCACATTCAGCCCCGGCAAGATTGCTGCCAACCTGAACTACGATGGAGGTAACGTCTGGGGGCACACTCACGATGTGACCTTTATCGGCCTGGGCAAGTCGACGGCAGATCACATCACACAGCTGATCGCAGCTGAGCAGGGACGCGTCGTCAAGCCGGACCAGTTCCCGACACGTGGATCGTTCTATCGCTCCGACCAGTTCAGCTTTGCCAAGATCGGCGTGCCTGCCGTCTATCTCGATCCCGGCATGGACTTCGTTGACAGGCCACCGGGTTGGGGCAAGGAACAGGTCGATCACTATACGGACGTCAACTATCACCAGCCGTCGGATGAATACGACCCGAGCTGGAACCTCGACGGCATGATCGAAGATGCGAAGCTGGGTTTCTGGGTCGGCCTCGCCATCGCCAATGCCGACGAGATGCCTACCTGGCGTCCGGGTGACGAGTTCGAGGCAGTTCGCCTCGAAGCACTGGCCGCCGAGGAAGACTAACCGCGCGCGATAAGGATATCGCAGGGCACGTGATCGATTACGTGCTCTGCGGTACTTCCAATCATGCGGCGTTTGAGCCCGGTACGCGCGACGGCGCCCATGACGACTACGCTTGCGTTATGCGACCGTGCGAATGCAGGCAGTATCTCGCGCGTACGTCCAGGCAGCAGGTTGACGGCTGCAGTGTCAATGTCTTCGGTCGCTGCCAATGAAGCGAGCCTCGCTTGGTGCTCGTCGCGCATTTTTCCTTCGAGCTCAGCGACAGGTACTTTTAGCGGCTTGAAGGCGAACTTCGCGTATTCGCTGACTTCTTCCATGCTCTCGTAAGTGTGCAGCAGCAGCAGCTTGCCTGCTGCCTTGTCAGCAACCGACTTCGCAAGATCGATGATTGCCCGTGTCAGCAAGTTCTGTTCGTCATGCGGGTGCATTGGATCGACGGCCGCGATGATTACAGGGTGCTCATCCCAGTCATCGGGCTTGACGAGCCAGAGGGGGTAGTCGAGCTTGCGGATCAATTGCCAGTCGCCGAACGTGATCCTCGCACGCTCAGCCGGGCTGTGATACTCGGTACCCTTGACGACAAACAGGGGTTGGGTCTCGAGCGCCCTGGCGATGATCGCGTCAGATGCCGGGCGGTCCTTGATGACATCGGTTTGTACCTCGAGCCCCTGCCCGGAGACTGTCGAGGCCAGCCTCTCAAGTTCCTCCTGCTGCGCCAATCTCACGTTGTCGGCAATTTGCTTCGAGTCGCCCGAGATCATGTACCGGTTGCGCAGGAGCCCGATCGTAGGATCGCTCAGCACGAGGTCGAGCTTGCAGTCATAGAGCTTTGCTATCTGCGCGGCTCTTCGTGTAACGGCTTCAGGAAAGCGCCCTTGCTCCAGTATGGCGAGAATTGTCTTGCTCATCACATCCTCCGTTGCCCGGAGTTCCAGCATAGGTCTGGTGTGAAAAGCTGGCTATTCGTATTTGACGTATTTCAGGAGCGCTTGGAGCGGCTGAAGAATCCACCCTTGGAGTCGTCGTCTTCTTCAACGTGATCGTCCGCCGGTGGCCGCACACTCAGCGCCTCGAGTGTCTGTGTCATCGAGGTGTTGATCTGGTCCTCGATCGATTCTGGCTGGTTCGTCGGTGGCGGTGGCGTTTGCTGCTGTGGTGCCGGCGGCTCAGCGCTGGCGACCGGTGTTGATGGTTGCGCCGGCGCAGGCGATCCGGATGAATTCAGCGCACGCACGGTGGCAAGACGCTGAGATGCTGACGAGTCCTTCAGACCACCATCCGCTTCGAGCTCGACACTGACGGCGGGGGTAGTGTCGAAATCGGGCACCGCCTGCGCGGGTTCCTCGTGTTCTTCGTCGGCGACGAGTTCGGCAGGTGCATTTGCTGCAACCTGGGCCGCCATCATGCTGAATTCTTCCCCGAACAGCGTCTCTGCCATCTTGTCGTCGCAATCATCGATGGTTTTGGCACGTGCCAGGTTGGCCGCGATTTGCTCGAGTTCGGCGTCTGCCTTGCGGGCATTTTCCAGCTCAACCGGGTCCGGTTCAGGTTCGGGCTGCGGTTCAGGTTGAAGCCCGACCGCCGGAGCGGGGCTGGGTTCCGGTTCGGGTTCCAGCTCGAGCGCAGCTTCAGGAATCAGTTCCGGTACCGACTCAGAAGAGGCATCCGGAGCAGGCGCCGGCTCGGTAGACGTGTCCGGAGTCAGTTCGGGTAGCGTCGGTTCGGGATCTTGTGCGACGACCGGGTCGGGCTCCTTGTGCGCGGCTGGTTCAAAGCCGGGAGACGTGGCGTCCTGCAGTACCGGCAGGTCGGAAATCGTGTCGGTTGACTCGTTGAGATGCGACAGATCGGGAGCCGCAGACGGAGCGCCCACATTCATTGCGGATTCAAACTGCGACTCCACCGATTTATCAGACTTGCTCTGCTCTTGCTTCGCTCTGATCTCTGCGAGAATCTCGGAAGTCGGACGGTCGTCGAGCAGGGGGTTGCCTTCCTCTTCGGCCTGGGCCGCTTCTCTCTCGAGGCGTTTCTTTTCCTCTGCTGCGCGGATAGCAGCAGCTTTATCGACTTTCTTCTGGATGTGGCGGTCGAGTGTAATCTCAGGAACAGGTTCGGCCGCTTCCTGCGGTTTGTCCTCTTCTTCCTCGGTCTTGCCCTGCGCCATTGCCATCGCATGTTCAAGTGCGTCGAGATCCGGGCGCAGCTGCGCGAGAGTAGGGTCACGCTCCCATTCCGGCACCTCGTCTGTTGACAGAGCCTCGACCTGTGCGCCTTGAAGGTCGGCGGCCGGCGGCTGGGGCTCAATCGTCTTCTGCACCGGCTGTTGCTGGGCAGGTTTTGCCAGTGCCGGGGCCAGCACCTCGAGATCCGGCAGCGTATCCTGGATCAGCTCCGGGATTTCGTCCTCCGCCTGCTCCGCAACGGGTTCTGGCGCCGGTTTCGGTGCAGCCTCAGGTTTCGGTGCCGCTTCAGGTTTCGGTGCCGCTTCAGGTTGCGGTGTTACGGCCGGCGCGGGTGTGCTCGCAGGAGTCGGCGGAGAGTCAGCCGCGATACTGAGCCCATACTCTTCGCTGGCGACCAGCTTGATCTGTGCCACGTTGACGCGGTCGAGCTTGTTGTCGACCGCTGAAATCAGCGACGATTCGACCAGGTTGTTTGCAATACGCGGAATGCCTTCACTGAGACGGTGCAGGACGTCTGCCGCGCCATCTTCAAAAATCGCGTCGAACTCGTTGCCCGCCAGGCGGAAACAGTGCTTGAAGTAGCCCAGCAGCTCACTGGCACCGAGCGGAGCGATTGTCTGCCTGAGGCGCAGGCGTTGCCTGGCGCGAGCAAGTTTGGGCGACTTCATGATCTCATCGAGGCCTTCGTCTCCCATGAGCACGATGTTGGCGCCCTCGGAAACCCCGGCATCGCTTGCCGTTAGTGCTTCCAGCTCGGAAAGGGCCTCGGCACCGATGCGTGCGGTGTCCTCGACGACGACAAAAACACGTGTACCTTCGTCAGCGTATTGCTTTAGCTGGCGGCGAAACTTCGTGAAGCGCTGTACCGTACCCGATGGCATCTCAACGCCGAACTCTTCCAGCAGTAGCTCGAGAACCTCGTCATGGCCCAGCTGCATGCGGCCGACAGAGACGACAACCTGGTTATCGCCTATGGCGTCCAGCGCCCGGCGCACGATCGTGGTTTTGCCGACGCCGACCGGACCGGCGACCGTGACGATCGCGTCTGGCGTTGCCAGCGCCTTCTTGAGCCCTGCCATGGCCGATGCCGTCTGCGGGCCGACAAACACGTCGGAACCTGTCGCCAGGGCCCTGAAGGGCCTTTTGTTGAGGCCGAATTGGGTTTCGTACATATCCCGTACTACACATAACACGCAGTTCAAACGGAATTTTGGGGCCAAAGAAGCTGAATTTCATGGAGTTAGGTCACAAAAAGCGTATATTTCGGCAGATTGAGGGCCGTATCGCCGTCGGGTCCGGAACCTTGCTTGCGGTGACTACTCAAATACTCCCAAATAGTTATTAAAAATCATGAACTTGGGGAATCTGTATGCAAGCTAGGGGATTACGCGTCCTGTTGATCGTCGCCATCCTGGCAGGCGCGCTCGCGATATTTCTTGTCCTGACGGGACTGCGAGAGCCACCGGCCAGGAAAGAGGCCGAGATTCTGGCGCCGCTGGTGGAGGTCATGGAACTGCAGCCGATGCAGGCGGCATTTCGCATCGCCAGCCAGGGTACCGTCAGGCCGCGGACGCAGACGACGCTAAGTTCCGAAATCTCCGGAACGATCGTCGAGATTTCGCCCAAGTGGATCGCGGGCGGTGTCTTTGCAGCTGGTGAAGTGCTGATGCGCATTGATCCGACCAATTACAGCGTGGCCGTCGACCAGGCGAAAGCGTTGGTGCGGCAACGCCAGATCGAGTTCGACGGCGCCGAGAAGCTGCTTAGCCAGGGCTACCGGGCAGAGGCCGAACACGCATCGGCAGCCGCCGCCCTGGCTTCGGCCAGGGCGGAGCTGGTGCGCGCCAACCGCAATCTCGAGAGGACTTTTATCAGCGTCCCGTATGCCGGCATGGTACGCAGCAAGGACTCGGACCTCGGCCAGTTCGTGAGTCCCGGCACCCGGCTCGGCGTCGTATTCGCCACGGACGAAGCCGAAGTGCGCCTGCCGCTGACGGACCAGGACCTGCGCTTCCTTGAATTGCCAGGTGCAGCAGACATAAGCAAGACAGGCAGCGGGCAGGGTCCCGCTGTTTCACTCAGTGCGACGCGCCGCGGCGAATCCCGGACCTGGGATGCCCGGATTGCGCGCACCGAGGGCGTCGTCGACGAAAACAGCCGGGTTACCTACGCGGTCGCCAGGGTCGAGGACCCATATCGGCTGAAGAGCGACGGCGAGGCTTTGCCAATGGGGACGTTCGTGCGCGCGGTAATCAGTGGAGTCTCGCTGGATGGTGTCTTCCAGGTTCCCAGGTCGGCGCTGCGCGGCGCGGATGAACTGTTGTTCGCGAGTGGCGAGGACAAGATCGAGATCCGTCGCGTGACCGTATTGCGCAGCGAGGGTGAGCTGGCGTACGTAGAAGGTAATGTGCGGCCTGGCGATCGTCTCGTGCTCACGGCGATCGAGTCGCCCGTCAATGGCATGTCGGTAAGGACCAGGTCGGTTGGTGACGAGTCATGAGGCGCAGGCAAAGAACAGAGCAGAAAGGAATCATCGCGTGGTTTGCATCGAATCACGTCGCGGCAAATCTCCTGATGTTCCTGATCATTGTTGCCGGCGTTGTTTCGTCATTTTCACTACGCAAACAAACGACGCCCGAGTTCGAGCAAAATGTCATCAACATCTCGGTGCCATATCTCGGTGCTGCGCCCCAGGAGGTCGAAGAGGGCGTCGTCGTGAAGATCGAAGAGGCGATCCAGGATGTTTCCGGCATCGTCGAAATCAACTCGACGGCGCGAGAGGGCACAGGCACGGTCTCGGTGGAAATCGACCGGGACAAGAACCTCGATGATGTCCTTAACGAAATAAAAACGCGGGTCGACGCCATTTCGACATTCCCGGCACTGACCGAACGGCCGATCTATTCCAAGCGTGAGTTCATCATTCCGGTCATCTTCGTGACCGTGCACGGGCCGATTGACGAAATGACCCGGAAACGCATCGCGGATGAGGTGCGTGACGAGCTGCTGCAGCTGCCCGAAGTCAACCAGGTTGATTTCATGGGCGATCGCGATTTCGAAATCAGCGTCGAGGTATCCGAACTCACATTGCGCCAGTACGGGCTAACGATGTCCGAAGTCTCGCAGGCCATCAGGAATTCATCAGTCGACCTGCCCGGCGGTTCCATTCGGACCAGCGGCGGAGATATCCTGCTTCGCACCGAGGGGCAGGTCTACACGGGCCAGGAATTCGGTGACCTGGTCTTGCGAACATTTCCGGATGGCACTCGCCTGCTATTGAGCGACATCGCCACGATCAAGGACGGCTTTGTCGAGACGCAGGGCTTCGGTCGTTTCGACGGAGAGCGTTCGGCGAGCCTGAATATCCAGGCCCGCGGCCAGCAGAATGAACTCGAGACGGCCGCAGCCGTGCGCAGTTACGTCGAACAAAAGCGCGCCGAGCTGCCTGAGGGCGTCAAGATCAGCACGTGGATCGACCGCTCGCAATACCTGCAGCAACGCCTCGACATGATGCTCGACAATCTTTACGCCGGTGCGTTTCTTGTCCTGATCGTGCTGGCCCTGTTTTTGCGGCTCAAGGTGGCAATGTGGGTCATCGTCGGCATTCCGATCACGTTCCTCGGCGCGCTGTGGCTGATGCCGCACGGGCCGTGGCCAACCACGATCAACACGATCAGTCTGTTCGGATTCATTGTCGTGCTCGGCATCGTGGTCGATGACGCGATCATTATCGGTGAAAGCGTCTATACGAAGATCAGGGCCGATGGCCACACCCTCGACAACGTGATCCAGGGGGCGCGACGGGTTGCAGTGCCCGCCACGTTTGGCGTGCTGACGACGATTGCAGCGTTCGCCCCGATGCTGTTCGTCGGTGGCATGGCCGGGCCGTTTCTGGAAGCGATGTCGGTCGTGATCATCCTGTGCCTGTTCTTCTCGCTGGTCGAGTCCAAGCTGGTTCTCCCCGCGCACCTGGCGCAGGCTCGAATTCCCGACATAGACGAGGATGACCTGTTCAACCCGCAGCGCAGGATCGATTTCTGGGAGAGCATCCCGCGCTTCTTCCTGAAGATCCAGCGGCACGTTCAGCACGGCTTGAATCACGTGATCGCCAATTGGTATGAGCCGATGTTGGCGCGCGCCATCGACAATCGCGGCATCACGGTTGCCTCATTCGTCGCGTTCCTGATCGTGACCCTCGGCCTGCTCTCCGGCGGCATGGTTCGGTTCGTAATGTTTCCCGAAGTACCGTCCGACTTCATCCAGATGAGCCTGTCGATGCAGGTTGGCACGGCGCCGCAGGTGCGCAACGAGGTGGCCGCCCGTATCGAGACTGAACTGCTGGACATGAACGCGCAACATGTTGCCGAGAATCCGGATGCGCTCCCGATGATCGATCACCTCAGCGTATTCGGCATCGGCGACGACCGCGCGCAGATGTTCGTCGAACTGCCCAAGTCCGAAGATCGTCCTTACGAGGCGGTCGATATCACCAGCATGTGGCGCGACGCCGTCGGCGAGGTACCGGGCGTAAAGGACATGTCTTTCACCTATCTGCAGCATATCGGTGGCACGCCGCCCCTGTTCTTTCGGCTGAGTGGCGACAATTATGAGCAGCTCATGGCTGCGGCTACTGAATTGCAGAATCACCTGCGCAATTATGATGGTGTATTCGATGTCACCAACTCGGCACTGAGCGGCGGCGACGAAATCAAGCTGTCGATCAAACCCGAGGCGGAGGCGCTCGGCATCACGATGTCCTCGCTCGGACGCCAGGTACGCCAGGCCTTCTATGGCGAGGAAGCGCAACGGATCCAGCGTGGCCGTGAAGAACTCAGGGTCATGGTGCGTTACCCGATCGAGGAACGTCGCTCTGTGGCGGATCTCGAGAACATGATGATTCGTACGCCGACCGGCGATGAGGTGCCGTTTGGCTCTGTTGCCGAAGTGTCATTCGGGGAGGCGTACTCGCGGATTACGCGGCTGAATCGCATTCGTACGGTCACCGTATCTGGCGATATCGATCCGCTGGTGGTTGAGCCCGGGCAGGTGATCAGAGAAATCACCACCGATTACATTCCGCAGTTACTCGAGCGTTTTCCCGGTGTCGAGTACGGCCTCGAAGGGTCGAGCCAGGAAGAGGCCGAACTGGCCATGAACATGACGGTTGCAGCGATCGCGGCTTTGTTCCTGATCTATGCACTTATCGCTATTCCGCTGCATTCGTATTCGCTGCCGCTCGTCATCATGTCGGTTATCCCGTTCGGCGCAATCGGGGCGGTCATCGGTCATCTCGTGATGGGCATGTCGATGAGCATGTTTTCCCTGTTCGGGCTGATTGCCCTCGCAGGCGTTGTCGTCAATGACAGCCTGATCATGATCGATTTCGTCAACAAGGCCCGGGAACAGGGCATGCCGATACGCCAGGCCGTCATCGAATCCGGTACGCAGCGTTTCCGGGCTATCTTCCTGACGTCGGTCACGACGGCTGCCGGCCTCGCGCCGATACTGTTTGAGTCGAGCATGATGGCGGCGTTTGTCGTGCCGGCTGCTGTGTCGCTGGCATTCGGTATCGTGTTCGCCACAGTGATTACCCTGTTCCTGATTCCATCGCTTTACGTGTTGCAGGACGACGCCTTCGCCTGGTTCTCACGTCTTGGTGGCCGGAACACCGGCGATTCGTCAGTGGCCAGGTCCGAGATAGCCTGATCGACAATTCTGACGCAGGCAGGAACACTCGCGATGGCATCATCGCGGGCTTCGTTGCGTATACGCTGTGGGGCTTCCTGCCGGTCTATTTCAAGGCAGTCATCGAAGTCTCATCGCTCGAGATCCTGGCGCACCGCATCATCTGGGCTGTGCCGTTCGGCGCGCTGATCATTACATTGCGGCGCCAGTGGCCTGAGATACGGGCAGCCTTCAGGCACCGCAGATTGATGCTCTGGCTGACGACATCCGCACTGCTTATCGCGGTCAACTGGTTCGTCTACATCATCGCTGTGGCGACTGACCGCATCTTCCAGGCCAGCCTGGGCTACTACATTAATCCGTTGATTTTCGTGCTCTTCGGTGTGGCCTTCTTTGGCGAAAGGCTGCGTACACTGCAGAAGTTCGCCGTTGCCATGGCCGCTATCGGCGTCGCCGTGCTGACATCGAGTGGCGGCGAGCTTCCTTGGATCGCGTTATTTCTAGGTACGTCATTCGCCTTTTACGGAGTCATACGCAAACGCACGGTCATAGGCGCCATGCCCGGTTTGCTCGTCGAGACGGCCATCCTGGCACCGTTTGCGCTGCTGTGGCTCGGTTGGATGATCAACGCGGGGCAGGCGTCATTTGCCTCGGCGTCGCCGTCGCTGACGGCATTGCTGCTCGCAGCCGGACCGATAACCGTTGTGCCGCTCGTGGCATTTGCTATCGCCGCGAAACGGCTCAATCTGACCACGGTCGGCTTCATGCAATTCCTGGCGCCGTCGCTGCAATTCGCGACCGGCATTTATTACGGGGAGCAGCTGACCGTGCCGCGAATTATTTGCTTCGGGTGTATCTGGATTGCCGTCGCGTTCTTCAGCGTCGATGCGATAAAAGAAAGCCGCCGGCGCAACAAGGCAACGGCGGCTTCTTGATCGGTCGCCTGCCGGGGCAGGCTCCAACGGTCTATTTGTTGGCTTTGCGCTCCTGCGCTTCAGCGATGACTTCCTCGGCAACATTGGCCGGGCAGGGCGCGTAGTGCGAGAACTCCATAGAGAACTGTCCGCGGCCTGAGGTCAGCGTACGCAGGTGGCCGATGTAACCGAACATCTCGCCAAGCGGGGCATCTGCCTTGACGCGCACACCAGTGATACCGACATCCTGCGACTTGATCATGCCGCGGCGGCGGTTGAGGTCACCGATGACGTCGCCGACATTGTCCTCAGGCGAGAACACGTCGACCTTCATAATCGGCTCGAGCAGTTGCGGGCCGGCTTTCGGAATCGACTGGCGATAAGCCGCCCTGGTCGCGATCTCGAACGCCAGTGCCGATGAGTCGACCGCATGGAAGCCACCGTCGAGCAGCGTGAACTTGACGTCCAGCAGCGGGTAGCCTGCCAGCGTGCCTTCGCTCATGCTGTCCTTGAACGCTTTCTCGATCGCACCCCAGTACTCGCGCGGAACGTTGCCGCCCGTGACGAGGGATTCGAACACGTAACCTTCGTTCGTCGCGGCCGGCTCGATACGGTAGTCGATCTTACCGAACTGACCGGAACCACCCGACTGCTTCTTGTGCGTGTACGAGTCTTCGATCAGCTGCGTGATCGTCTCGCGGTAGGCAACCTGCGGCTTGCCCATCTCGACTTCGACACCGTGTGTACGACGCAGGATGTCGACCTTGATGTCGAGGTGCAGCTCGCCCATGCCCTTGATCAGCGTTTCGCCCGAGTCCTCGTCGGTCGCAACCTGGAACGACGGGTCTTCCTGGACCATCTTGTTCAGCGCGACGCCGAGCTTGTCGTTGCCGCCTTTGTCGCGCGGCGCAATGGCGACCGAGATCACGGGATCCGGGAATACCATCGGTTCCAGCGTCGCCGGGTTCTTCGGGTCGGCCAGCGTATGCCCGGTACGGGTGTTCTTCATGCCGAGCAGGGCGACGATGTCGCCCGCCTGCGCAGAATCGAGTTCCTCGCGAGAGTCGGCGTGCATCTCGACGATACGGCCGATTCGCTCGGTTTTGCCGGTAAACGTGTTCAGCACATTGTCGCCCTTCTTCAAGGTGCCTGAGTAGATGCGCGTGAACGTCAGTGCACCATAACGGTCGTCCATGATCTTGAACGCCAGGGCGCGTAACGGCTTCTCGGGGTCAACCGTGGCGACATTGCCGGTCTCGTGGCCTTCGAGATCCATCTCAGGCTGAGGTTTGACTTCGGTCGGGTTCGGCAGGAATTCAACTACTGCATTAAGAACATTCTGTATCCCCTTGTTCTTAAAAGCAGAACCACAGTAGGTCGGGAAGAAATCAAGGGCGATCGTACCTTTGCGGACACAACGCTTGAGATCTTCGATCGACGGCTCGTTGCCCTCGAGATACTGCTCCAGCAGGTCATCATCCTGCTCGACAGCGGTCTCAATGAGCTTCTCGCGCCACTCCGCGACCTTGTCCTTCATGTCATCGGGAACATCCGTGATTTCGTAGGCCTCCGGGTCATCGGAACCGGACCAGATCCAGGCCTTCTCGGTGAGAAGATCGACGATACCGGTAAAGTTGTCCTCGATGCCGATCGGCAGGACCATCACCAGGGGCTTGGCTGCAAGCACGTCTTCAATCTGCTTCACGACGCTGTAGAAATCAGCGCCGACGCGGTCGAGTTTGTTGACGAAAATGACCCGGGCTACTTTCGACTCGTTGGCATAGCGCCAGTTGGTCTCGGACTGCGGTTCCACGCCACCGGAGCCACAGAACACGCCAACGCCGCCATCGAGCACCTTCAGGGAACGGTAGACTTCGATCGTGAAGTCGACGTGTCCCGGCGTGTCGATGATATTGAGCCTGTGCTTGTTCCACTGGCAGCTCGTCGCAGCCGACTGAATCGTGATGCCACGTTCCTGTTCCTGCTCCATGAAGTCTGTGGTGGCCTCGCCATCATGCACCTCTCCGGTGCGATGGATTCTGCCGGTGAGCTTCAGGATGCGCTCAGTTGTCGTCGTCTTGCCCGCGTCCACGTGGGCAAAAATGCCAATATTGCGGTACGTACTCAGGTCTTTCATGTCCATATCCCTGTCGCCACATCTGGCGACGGTCACAAATTCTTACTCAGGGTGCCGATCTGCCTCGCGACCCGGTTGGGTCGGGCTTTCGGGCGCGGATAATAGCAGCGCTAAGGTCCCTAAACCAGCGAAATTTGGGGCAAATTCGCAGTTTATCAAGGGGCTCGGGGCCGGTCGGGGAGTCAGCGCCTCAGTATCGCCCACCAGCGAGCGATATTGAGCAAACTCATCAGTGACGCGGAGACGTAGGTCAGGGCGGCGGCCCGCAGCAGACGTCGGGCGTGCGGGCGGTCTGCGGGTTTGAGGATCCGGTATTCATCGAGGATAGGCAGCGCCCGGTTGAAGCTGGCGTCGAATTCGGTTGGCAAGGTCACAAAGTGAATCAGCGTCGACGTTCCGAGCGTCAGGAGACCGGCCCCGAACATGATGAGGCCGAGTCCGGGCGCCTTCGTGATAGCGCCTATGAACGGTGACACCATCAGCACTCCGGCGCCGACCTTCTCCACGGTCCGCGTGGCCTTGACGAGGTGCGTTCGCAGACGCAGCGGGGCATAACTGTCACGATCCTGAAGGGCATGACCAACTTCATGGGCGGCAACCGTTATTGCGGTCAGCGACTTGCCGTCGAACTTGTCGTCGGTAAGGCGTACCGCTTTCGCCTGCGGGTCGTAGTGATCCCCCTCCGGCGTTCTTTCGACGGCAACGCTCTCGAGTCCGTGCTTGTTCAACAG
>JARRLQ010000033.1:17835-36750 GCA_037386905.1 Woeseiaceae bacterium | reverse complement strand
CCGTTCACGCTTAGCAATCGGTGGTATCAATATGAAGCGGCGTCTGCTATTGGCCGTTAGCTGCCTGTCAGTCGACCGACAAACCCGCCGTTCGAATGACCGCTTTCGGTGAAAGCAGTCGTCCAGGCGACCGCCCCAACTAATTTTCTATTTCGGATAAAGAAAACCCTCTCACCCCTGCGTGTTGCGTGCAGAGGCGGAGGGTGTTTTTTGCTGTGGGATATATCTATACGCCCTCGTTGAGGGGCCCAAGCAAAGTCGCGGGTGGGGGACCCGCGCAGGGGGATCTATTCGGACTCTTTGCTGCGAGGCTTGCCGCGTGATCGTTCGAACGAGTCGCGCGTACGCTGCTTCATGGCTTCCAGCTCGGCCAGCTGCTCGTCGGTAAGCACCGTTTCAATCTCGGCCCTGACCCGTTCACGCAGTGCGTCGAATTCAGGTTTTGCGGCCTCGAGGATATTCTGGATGCTCTGCCGCTGGGTCTCGTCAAGCTCGAGGCGGTCAGCCATACGCTCCGAAATGAACATCGGTCCATCAAAGCCGGGTCCGCCTCTGTGCCCGTCATGCGCATACGCGCTGCTCGCGAAGGCCAGCGATGACAGCAGTACCAGCGCACCGGCGAGCCCAGGAAATTCAGTTCTGTTTGGCTTCATGATTCGTCTCCTTTGAATGTGCCACGTTGTGCCTGGAATGAATCATACGAAGCCTCGTGTGAGTGTAGGTTTAGCGCGTCTAAAGGAGTGTCAAGAAGTGTCAGGAACGGTCAGACCGCATTGCCCTGACATGGCATTTCGCTCACGATGAGCGTCAATGGAAGCGGACATCCTCATCATCGACGACGACAGGGAACTCGGCGGCATGCTCCGCGAGTTTCTCGCGCCCGACCATTTCAGGCTCAGTGCCTGCACCAGTGGCGAGGAGGGTCTTGAAGCGCTGGACAACGACCGCTACGAGCTCGTCATCCTCGACATCATGCTGCCCGGCATGAGTGGTATTGATGTGCTCAAGGCCATTCGCAGGACGAGTGACATTCCCGTCATCATGCTGACGGCTCGCGGCGATGATCTGGACCGCATCCTCGGCCTCGAATTCGGCGCCGACGATTACCTTTCCAAGCCATTCAATCCCCGCGAGCTGCTCGCGCGCATCAAGGCCATACTGCGGCGCGCCAGCCCGGGCGGTGAACGATCACACCTGATCCAGGCTGGCGATATCGAGCTGGATACCCGGTCCCGCCAGGTCAAAGCCAACGGTGAGCCCTTGCGCCTGACCGGCACCGAGTTCGAGATGCTGCATTGCCTGATGAAGGCACCAGGCGACGTCGTTTCACGCGAGACGCTGAGTCGCGACGCGCTGGGCCGCGGCCTGCTGCCGTATGACCGCAGCATCGACACGCACATCAGTAACGTGCGCCGCAAGCTTGACGATGCCGGTGTCGACAACCCGACCATCCAGAACCAGCGCGGTGTCGGCTACCGCCTGCTCACGGACGACTGAGGAGTACGCTGATGCGCAGACTGCTGGTCCGCATATTCCTGTCTTTCTGGCTGATGATCATGATTACGATCGCCGCGGCAGCCGGGCTCGGCTTCATCTATGCCGAGCGCGCGCGTTCAGCCATCGAGCGATTCGAAGTCAGCGACGCCATGCTCGAAGCCAGCGAGGCACTTCGGGTGGAAGGGCGTGACGGGCTGAAGCAGTGGCTGAAGTCCGTGGACAAGGTTCCCCGGTCACTAATCTATGTCATCGACGTACGCGGCAGGGATTTGCTGGGGCGGAGATTGCCTGCGCCAGTGGGTATCGCACTGCGGCGCTTTGGCGACGATCGTCGCAGGAATCCCGGGCGCGACCGGGGCAACATACGACCGGCGCGGCCATTCACCCAGCTTGTCGGTCCCGATGGCTCCGTGTACACGATCTTTGTGCTGCCCCCACAAAGTGGCATTGCACAGTGGATTGCCGACCGCAGCTTATCGTCGCTCGGTGTGCTCGCGTTGCTTGCCAGCATCGCAGTATCGCTGTTCCTTGCGCGTGCGATTGCCCGCCCGGTTGCCCGACTGCGCGACTCCGCCGCAGCCTTCGCACAGGGCAACCTGGATACACGAGTGCCTGCCAATGTCAGCAAGCGCCGCGACGAAATCGGTCTCCTGGGCAGGGAGTTCGATCAAATGGCCGCTGAACTGCAGCGCGCGATGGAGCGACAAACCGAATTGACGGCGAATGTGTCGCATGAACTGCGCTCACCACTCGCTCGCCTGCGCGTTGCGCTCGAACTTGCACGCCGCGAGGCTGGCGATCTTGCCGAGTTCGACAAGATAGATAGCGAAACGGAACGCCTCGATTCACTGGTTGGACAAATCCTGGAGTTTTCGCGCCTCGATTCCCGGAGCGGCGAGGAGCGATCGCAAGTCAACGTGAGCGACCTCTTGCACGAGGTTGTCGATGACGTTCGTTTTGAGTTTGGCGATGATGTCAACGTTTCACTAACGACGCCGGATGAAGAAATCTCTGCACGCATCTACGAAAGCGCATTGCGCGGTTGTGTCCTGAACGTATTGCGCAATGCGGCTGTGCATGGAAACAATGGCGCTACTGTGCGGTTGAAACTCGAGCGCGGAGACGGCAGCGCGATCATCACTGTGCATGACGACGGCGGCGGCGTCGCAGAGGACGAACTCGGCAACCTGTTCGAACCGTTCTACCGCAGCGCAACTTCCGGCGTCGAAGGTACCGGCCTCGGACTTGCCATTGCAGCGCGGGCCGCAAAGAAAAATGGTGGGTCGATTGCCGCGAGCAACGCCGACGGCGGCTTGCTCGTGACGATTCAACTACCGCTCTAAACGAGTCCCCTGCCCGCCCTGCGGCGTTCCCTGATCCACGCGTTGGCCTGGATCACGAATTCATTCACTTGCCGACGCTGATCAGGCTTCATCGACTGCCTGAGCGGACTGGTCAGGAATGCGAATGCAAGGAGCGGCAGGAACAACAGCGGCCCCAGGAACCCGAACAATATGAGACCGGCGAACGCAATCACACCAAGTACGACCTTTGATGAACCCAGCACTACAGCTAACAGGCCGCTCCAGTCGAACGCCACCGTGTCATCCGGCCCCTGGCTGGTCACTTCGGTGACCGTGACGGCACCGTCGGCTTGATGACTCTCATGGACGCGTGGCATTGGCACCTCTTCGCCAAGCCGCATCATGATGCCGTGGGCCACCACAGCTTCGGTCGTACCAGGGTATTTGCGAAATATCTTCTGGCACAACGACTTGGCACGGGCTGCATTGCGGCGATTCTCCCGTGAATCACCGGCGGTGATGCTCTGAAACGCATACTGCGCTTCATTGAGAAGTTGCTCGGCGCTTGCCATGCGCAATAGTGTAGAGGACTATTCCCCGGTCCCCTAGCGGATCCATCGAGGACTGAGAACTGTGGCACGAATTACCCGGCGTACTGGCCTGCTCATCGTTCTCCTGTTCCTCGTCGCAACATTGTGGGTCGTCTGGGAAAGCATTGACCGGGTCAATGTACGTGTGTGGCTGGTCGACGCCGGCAGCGAAGCGCCACTTCCCGAACTGGCCGACGCACACCTTGCCGTACCCTGGCTTGCCGAACGCCCGTCTTTCGGCGTCGCATTCTCGGGCGGCGGCACGCGTTCTGCATCTGCAACACTTGGTCAGCTCCGTGCCCTCGATCGACTCGGCTGGCTGAAGAAGGCGCGTTACATCAGCTCCAACTCCGGTGGCAGTTGGGTAACGATTCCTTACACGTACCTGCCAGCAAACTTTGACGAGCAGCGTTTTCTTGGAGAGTACCTTCCGCCCGAACGTATCAATGACGAGACACTGCACCCGGAGGTGCTCGACCCGCTGTCGATGGGCTGGGCAATTCACCATGCGACGACGATCGGCGAAGCCCACGAACTGGGCAGGGGCGACGAGGGTTACTCGGACATCGTGGGGTCGATATTCCTGCGACCATTCGGTCTGCACGATAACGAGAAGTTCTTCACGTTCCATCGCGATGCCCGCGAAACAACACTGGCTGCGAACCCGGAACTCGGCCGCAGTGATTTCCAGATCGTCGAACGCGAAGACCGGCCATACCTCGTTGTTACGGGCGTCATGCTCGGCCAGCAAATGTCCGACGATCCCGAGGAGTACTACCCCGTCGATATGACGCCACTCTATACCGGCATCCGCGGCCGTTTCGAACTGGACAAGGATGGCGAAACTGTTGTTGTTGGTGGCGGCTACGTCGAGTCGTTTGGCTACGACAGCTACGAACCCCTGCGCAAAGCCGACAGCGAGAGATACCGTGTGCGACTCACGGGCGCGGTACTGCGTGGCGACAATCCTGTGAGCGACCGCTATCGCTTCACGTTGTCGGACATGATGGGTGCCAGCAGCGCAGCACCGCTGGCGACACTGTCGCGCTATGGAGTCGTGAACATCCTGTTTCCCGAGTTTCGCCACTGGCCTGTCGACAGGCATGCGATCGAGCATGCCGACGAGCGTGTCAGGCGCGCAGCTGATGAGTTCCAGCACGGTGACGGAGCGGACATGGATAACCTTGCACTGACACCGCTGCTCGTACGCAAGACAGAGAACATCATCGTGTTCATCAACACCGAACTCCCTTTCAACAAGCCGGCAGCCGGTTGTGGCGCCGTGATCGAGGAAGTGCATATTACCGATGACCTCGTCAGTTACTTCCGGCCCACAGGCGTGCTGGTTCATAACGTCATTTTCGACGATGAAGCCGGGCTTGAAGAAATCTGCGAGGCGTTTCACGAGCGACAACAAGCCGGTCAAGCACTCGTTTACTGCCACAATTACGACGTCATCGAGAACGAACGCCACGGTATCACTCCATACAACACCAATATCTGCTGGGTGCATCTTGACCGTGCCCGAAACTGGACCGATCAACTGGATCCCGACGGCGGCGAGCTGGTACGGGACCTCATCGCCCGCGAAGGCTCATTCCGAAACTTCCCGCACTACCTGACGTTTGCGGAACAGGGCGTACTGCTCATTGACCTCAATCGCGAACGCGTGAAGGCGGCGACAAATTTCTCCGCATGGACGGTGCTCGAGAGCGCCGAATACATCGCCACCAGACTGGCGAGTGCCGAATTGCCGGTCCCGGAATAAAAAAACCGCCGCGATCAACTGACCGCGGCGGCTGCTCTGCACTTACCTTCCTGAGTTGCTATTTCTCCAGAGCAAGAGCCTCTTTATCTTCATTGACCGAGCCATACCAATTCGCCAGGCGGAGCTTGATCGCCACGCCGTGGCGATCGACGATCGATCCCAATGCGATGGCGCTGGCGCCAAAGATGGCAAGGTCGACCCAGCTGCTGTGAATGACCAGCTGTACGATGGCGTCGAAGCCAAGCGTGGCGCCGGCACCGAGCGTCACAAAACCGGCTATCGACGTGACCGTCTTGCGACCCGCGATTCCCCAGAGCAACAGCGTAGTGCCTGCCGCGACACTGAAGATAGCCGCCATCGCTGTCGGGTGTGCAAACACGCTGAGCGTGAAGCTCATCATGACTGCGATGCTGATCGATGAACCGATCATCTTCGCCAGCGCACGGCTGTCAGTGCGCCGGATGATATCCAGCGCCAGCGCTGCGTAGGCCGTCGAGAAGATCACTGCTTTCAGGCTCGACGCCCCCGGCTCGAACGCATCGGTCAGCGCCAGCGCAACGATCATTGCTACCGGCCACGACACGACCTGCAGTGCCTGTGCAACACGCGGGCTCCGGTCCGGGAACAGTGATGCCTGGCGCGCCAGCAGGAACGCGACCATGCCGACCATGGCGACCATCAGGCTGTCCACCTGGTAGAAGTACATGCTGCGGAACAGGATGATGCCGAGCGGTATGAACAGGCATGCCAGCGCGAACTTGCCCTCGCCCGTCTTCAGCGCACGGTTGCGGCTGGCCAGCTTGCCCATGACGAACAGCGCATAGACAACACCGGCAAGTGCGATCGTGCCGGCCGCAACGGACGCGCGGATCGGCAACAGCAGCAATGCATTCAGCACGAGGAAGTGCAACGTCAACGGTCTCGCCGAGTGCCTTGCCATGATCATGAAGCAGAACAGCGTTACCGGGACGATGACCAGCATAGCCGCAGCCGTTGTGATGCCGATGCTCGCGACGTCTTCGATGCGCCAGTCGGCGTAGCCAGGATACGTCGTCAGGCCACCATCCCACTGGAACACCGAGTACAGCAATGCACCGAGGATCGTGAAGTTCGCGACCACCGAAATGAGCGTGAGCCCGAAGAATAGTCTCGCCCCCTTCGTCTCTTTCACTATGTGGCTCATTGCGAATCCGGCGGCTGCCAGCAAGCCTGTCTGCGTGAGCAGCAGGAGGTAACGACGGATGTCATTACCCTCGCTCCAGCCCTGCAGCAGGAACACCGACATCGATGCCAGGATAACCGCGGCACCGAGGATGCGCAGTGCTTCAGATAATGTCGCGAAGTTACGCACCGAGCGCATGACACTGTCGACGCTAAAGCGCGACGTGGACAAGACAATTTCTTCCCTGTCGTCGCCCACCAGGTCTTCATCAAATGCAGATACCCGGGTATTCATGACGAATCCTCCCTATCCGACTGCAGCAGTTCCTCGAGCTCGGCTTTGAGTTCGGCCGTGTCTTCCTCGGCCAAAAATGCCGAATCGAGCGGATCAGTGTTGGTCGATGCGCCCATGAGGATCTCGGTTTCGCCGAGGTTAATTTCCCAACGATCGAACGTGTCTTCAATTTCGCCATAGGAAATACCTTCGACGTTGTTGATCGTGCGCATCGCCTCGGCAACCGACTGCCTCGAGCGCATCATGTTGCGCTGTTGTGCGACCTCGCCGATGCGAGCTTCGATCTTCTTCACCTGCTCCGCGATACGCGCCTCGAGCTCCTCGTGTCTCGCAATCGATTCCTTGAGGCTCCTGAGTTGCGTCTCGCAGTCTTTACGTCGGCGCAGGCACTCGAGCGCCCTGGCCTCGTCCTCGGCAGCGACACTTCGTGCGCGGTCGGTCCAACGCACCATGGCCTGCTCGAGATTCGCATGGCGTGTCTTGAGATTATGGCCGTCCTTGCGAACGCGCTCGAGGCGCACCCGGGCACGGGCGGCTGCCTGCTGCGTGTCGCGCAGAGCGGCATTGATGATGGCGTCGTGGTTCTCGACCCTGGCCACCGCCCGGTCAACCGACGACGTAACACTGGTGGTAATTCTCCTGATTAAGCTCATGACAACTCCTCTCATGTGGTCAGTGCAGGATCGAGGCTAGGAGGTGGTATAATTATTTACAACTCTTTTCTTAATAGTTGGATATTTGGAACTTTTCGTATAATTTTTTAGTACTTATGGCAACTTCGGCACGAATCATCGACACGCTCAAGCGCGAACTCAAGGCGCGCGGTTTTACCTATAAGGCCCTGGCAGAACGCCTCGACCTGTCTGAATCGGCCGTCAAGCACATGTTCTCGACCGGAAACTTCTCGTTGCGCCGCCTGGACGAAGTGTGCGCCGTACTCGAGCTCGATTTCAGCGACCTCGTGGATATTGCCGAGTCACACGAGCACAAGATCGAGCAGCTGTCCGAGGAACAGGAACTCGAGATCATGTCCGACATGCGACTGTTGCTCGTCGCCTATTGCCTGCTCAACTACTGGACCTTTGACGAGATCGTCGCCCGCTACGATATCTCGCCCGAGCAGGGCCTGAAATACCTGCGCAAGCTCGACCGCATGAAATTCATCGAGCTGCAGCCCGGCGATCGCGTTAGGTTATTGCTCGCCAACAATTTCAGCTGGCGCAAGAACGGCGCCATCGAAAAGTTTTTCCGCAACCGCGTACAAAACGAATTTTTCGGCCATCATTTCCAGGACGATGACTCCATTCGCATCGTCAAGAACGGCATGCTTACACGCAAAGCCGTGCTGCGGCTTATCGAGAAGCTCAAGGCAACCGGCGACCTGTTCGATGATGCCACCTGGGACGAGCGCAAGATGTCTGCGACTGAACGCAAGGGCACGACGATGGTGCTCGCCATCCGGCACTGGTTCTTTGAAGGGTTCAGGGAGCTGGAGCGCTAAATCGCCGCTGTTACTCGACGGGCCCGAGGTAACGATCAAACCAGCCAAGGGTCTCTTCTACGACCCGGCCCATAGGGGGCAGGTGTCCGCCTACGAGAATGGCGTGCCGCTTCAGGTCATCAGCTGTGCCCAGCGAATCAAACATCGGTGTCTGGTATGTTTCAACCGGCCGAACAACGTCGTCTGTGCCGCTGATCATGAGAACCGGCTGAGTCACGCGGGACGCATAGCTTGCAGAGCTGGCCTCCGGTCGCGCCAGTGTTGGGGGTATCCCACCAGATAGATACACACCCGCCTTGAAGCGATCATCCAGCGCCATGACGATTGGCCCATTCCATCCACCCCAGCTGAAGCCATAGAAACCCAGCCGGTCGATATCCATGTCATCACGCGTTTCCAGGTAGTCGACGGTGCGGCGGAAGTCCTGGATCCAACGGACCACGTTATTGCTGTAGTCGCGCGTTTGTTGTGGCCACGTGGTTTCAAGGCCAATATTGCGCTCGTAGGTGCCCCACACGACAGGAACGACCACGGCGCGGCCGCTCTTGATGATGAAATCGAACAAATCCAGTTCCGCGCCACCAAGCGTTCGGAAGAAGATGGCGTCTGAGCCAGGATAGTAAAGGACGACCTGGTACGGCGGGTCGACATTCTTCGGCAAGAAGACATGGGCGAGAACGCGTTCGTCGCCGTAGACCGCATCGAAGCTCACAACCTCCTTCGCCCAGAACACTTCGTCCGTGCGGACCGATTCGATTGCGGGATTCAACGCCTGTGGGTCGTAGTCAAACAATCCACTATAGACAGCAAAAACCTCATCCGAGATAGGTGTCAGGACTTCCTGGGCAGGAAGCGCTACCGGTTCCGCCAGCGCCTCGACCGTATCGGGATCATGGTCATAAATTGCCAGGCGCACCCCGTTTTCCTCGGAACGGTCCCACGGTGTCCGTGCAACGCCATACGTATACAGGTAAGTCGGGTCCTGCGAGGAGCCGCCAAGGATATAGCGCATTTCGCCTTCATCACTGGTCGCATTCCACATCCACTCCCGGACATTCCCGGCGGCGTCAAAGGACCCGAACGGCGCCAGCGCCCTGTAATCTCCCACCGCGGCAGGTCCTGATTCCGAAAAGTTGCTCAGTGCCGCCATCTCCGACCGAAACAGTCCGTAGCTTGGATGAAGCTCGCTGCTGATTTCAAATTCGCCGAATGCCGGGCGGATCGTCATCGAACTCCAGTGATAAATTGTTGGCAACTCCTTGCCCCGATACCGTGCATAGGCAGCAGCCTCGAACCAGCTGATCCCGGACACCGGGTAGTTTTCCTGCCCTTCAGGAAATCGTCCTCCCTCCCACGTCGATGGCCCATAACGCCCGGTCGAGTCGCGCAACCGGTCTACGGCCGCTTGCCACCCGATATCCTGCTCATCGTCAACGAATTCCAGGTGCGCCCAGTACTCGGCATTTTCATACCCGCCATCCCGGACGAATTCGAAAAACTCTGCGTTGGAAACCTCGTGGCTATCGACCAGGAATGCGGGAACATGATAGTTGCGGCGAGCGTAGCCCGTCAGAAGGAATTGTCGGTCTGCCGACGGGATACGCCGCATGCCTGCAGCGAGTTCGCCCGCAACGAGTTCGACCGTGTATGTACCATTGAACGACTCTCCGGCCCGGATCGCAGTTTCATGCCCCGGTTTCTCGAACTTCCAGTGCAATACGGCGCGCGGCAGACGGACTGAATCGATCGGCGTCTCGCCCAGCGATATCCACTCGCCATCCCCTGGCGTATACCGGCGATAAGAAACTTCCGCCCCTGCAGGTTCAGTCACGAATGACATTGTCACCGACAGCCTCTCAAACAACTCGGCAAGCACCGGGTCTTCCGGCAGGATCTCCTCTGCGTCGAGCGCCAGCGCATAAGCGTTGACCAGGTCGCCCTGGTCCACCAACGCCTCGATTTCCGGCAACACCTGGAGGCGCGCCGCCCTGCTTTCCTGCAATTGCATCGACAACGAAGCGATTGTGACGACGGCGGCAAGTGCGGCTGCGCCCAGCGGGACAGCGAACCTGGGCTGCCTGAGTACGGCGGTTACTGATTCGGCATGACCCGGACCGTTCTGCGATTCGCGGTCCGGTACGAGCCCTTCCCTCGTAAGCTCAAAAGCCCATGTCAGGACGACAACCGGCACGAGGCCAATCGCGAGCGCAATGACAAGCAGTCGAAACGCTGCATCATCGAGGCCGAAAGCGGGGAATATCGTCTCGACGACCTGGATCAGCACCCACGCGGCAATAACGTAACCAGCAGTTACGCGAAAGACCTTGCGGCGCTTGAGTTCGCTGACCAGGGACATGCGACACGATTCTAACGTATCGGCATAAAAAAAGGCCCACAGAAGTGGGCCTAACGTGGGACAGGGAATCAGGTCCGCGGGTCAGTCATCCGCAGTGTTGTGTGATTTCGACTTCGAGACATTTGCCATCCACGATTCAGCCAGCCGGAATTTCTGCGACGGCTGCGAGTTTGATACCGAACGTAACGCTGTCGCCCAGGTTGCGTTTGAACATGTCAGTACCGTAGAAATCGGACACGATACTCTTTGCTTCAATTTCGTCATTGCTTGCCTCCTGCAGCCCCACGTAGGTCGCGTCAAATCCGTCGCGTTGTTGACGTCTGTTGTTTACACGCATTTGATCGCCAACAGGTTCCACGGAAACGTCGAAATTGGTATTTTCCCCGGTCCCGACTACAGGGTTTTACCCATAAAAACCGGGAAAATCGCCGGATTTCCTGCTCCGTGGCACCTAAATCTGGCCGCGAATGAAAGGCGCGATGATGCGCGCGAAGCGCAGCTTCCAGATCTTTTTCTTCGAGACTTTGGGAAATTTCTCGTCGAACCCGTGTGGCCAGCCCCTGAGGTTGATTGGTGCCGAATGTTCGAGATGGGAGTCCATGGACGCGGTAAGGATCTTCGCCCACTCCGGGTCGTCGATGACGACGATCAGCTCGGTATTGAGATTAGCGGATCGCGGGTCGAGGTTGTAGGAGCCGACAACAGCCACCTTGTCATCAAATACGGCGGTCTTGGCATGCAGTGACTCGTCGCCAAAGTACTCCCACAGCTCGACACCTTGCTGCACGAACCAGCGGCGTTTGCCAACGTAGGCTGCTTGCGGCCATATGTTGTCGGTGCTGGACAGCGAGTTGGTGAGAATCCGTACATGCACGCCGCGCTGCAGGGCGCGCTGCAGGCTTTCGGTGAACCGCTTCGTCGGTACAAGGTAAGGCGACTCGATGATCACACGCTCTTTTGCACCGTCCAGCAGCGCGGTCAGGGCTTCGGCAACGCCGGGACCGCTGCCCTTCTTGCCGGGCGGGTCGTGCAGGAACCGGACATTGTCGACTTCCCGACAAGATTGAGGCGGCTCGGCCTCGGGCGTGTGTCGCACCGCGGCAACGTAATCCTCGATCCAGGCCATGTGCCGGTCGAGCACCTGCTCTGCCTCCCGGGCCGTCTCGTCGTTCTTCGGCTTACGAACCAATGGACTGACAGCCTTGCTGTTCCAGATCGCATCGAAGTACCCGCTGGCCACATCGACGATATCCCCGGTTACGAGAACGTCGGCGTCGATGTAATCGCGCCGGTCCAGCTGCTCGCCGAAACCGAAGTAAGGACTTTCAATGTTGCGGCCGCCCGCGATTAGCGAGTTGCCGTCGACGACCATGAGCTTGTCGTGCATGCGGCGCGTGAACCAGAAAGGTTTGTTGAGGCGGAATGGTGCGAACTGGCGCATCTCGACGCCGCTGATCTGCAATTGTGCCTCGATCTCACGCGGCAATTTGTTCCAGACTGCGTCGACAAGCAGCCGGACCTCGACGCCGCGCAGGGAGGCATCCCTGAGCAACGCCATCGACGCTATTGAGAACTTGTCGTGCCCGAATATGAATGCAGAAACATCAATTGTTTCATCGGCTTCCAGTACGAGCCGCGCCCGTTCCGCGGCGGCCGACCATTCGGTATCGAGCAGGCAAGCCGAGTCGGCGCGTACTGCTTGCGGGAGCAGCCAGACGAGCAGAAAGACTGCAGCAGTACGCGCCGTATTCGTCATTGACGCACCTCCCTAGGGAATGACGTCATCAAAAGCCGCGGCAATGACCGCGTAGCCGGTCGGATTGGCATGAATGTTCGGGCCGATGGGCGCCGGGACACACATGTAAGTCAACTGGCATATCGTCGCGACATTGAGCGGCGCCGAATAATACGGCGGCGGGAACGGAACAGAGATGTCGAACCTGCTCGAATTAAACGCCGCGGCAACATCCGCTACCGGCATGCCGTACAAGCCGTAGATGGGTCCAAGCACGCCGTAGTTCAGGTACTCGGCGAGCGCTGCCGACTGATGGGCAAGAACCTGTCCCTCCGGGCCCTGCAGCCAGAACGCAAGGAATGAGTTGTAATAGTTCATGCCTGCGAATTGCGTGTCCGGGTGCGCGGCTGCGCGCAGCTCGCCCAGGATGACCGGCAGGTTTTCCGATATCCTGACGAGCGCATCGTTGATACAAGCGAAGTCGACGTTGGTGCCAACAATGCACCCTTGGGCGAGAATGTCGTTGACGCCGATATCGATCGAGACGAGTTCGACCTTGTCCTTGTGTGCATGCAGGAAGCTCACGGCCTCGGCAAGCTGCGATTTTTTCGGGTACTCGCAGAGCCCGCCGTCCATCATCGTGACGGTCGTTTCTCCCGGGCAACCCAGTTTGACGAGCTTCAGCTTGCTGTAGTCATCCTGGATCATCCCGAACAGCTGGTCTGCGTAGCTGTCATCGGTCACCTGGTTGATGCCCTGCGCATCCGGTTGCACGCCGGCCGCAAGGGAGGTTCCCAGGGATACGTAATAGCGAACTGCTTCCTCATCGGCGGCGCTTGCAGCGGGAGCCGCGAGAAGTACTACGACCAGCCAGGCGCCCCAAAGTGCGTTCATCCTGATTTTCATACTGTTACCTCCTCATCTTCGCCCGCTGGCCTTTTCTCCCGCACCTGTAACTTACGGCGACGCTGCCCGCGGTAACTGATGAGGTGATGATGGAATGCTGATGTTTAGCTGTAGAATCGAGCTCGACACTCTTGGGGAAGTACGTGACGACAGACGTCGTAACATTCGATGGCGCGCCGCCCGACGGCACAATCAACTTCGGCGTTGGGCAGCCTTCGGCGGACCTGCTGCCGGTACATCTCGTTCGCGAAGCCAGCGAGGCGTTCTTTGCGGAGGCGCAGCCGTTCGACCTGAATTACGGCGTGCCGCGCGGCGACCGACGATTCCTCGATGAGCTCGCCAGTTTCCTGACCCGGCATTACGGGTCGCCGGCAACAGCGGACAACCTGTTCGTAACGGGTGGTAATTCGCAGGCGATGAGCCTTGTCTCGACCGTTTTTGCCAGCCCTGGCGATACGGTGTTTGTCGAGGAGCCCAGCTACTTCCTGGCATTCAGGATATTCCGCGACCACGGCCTCAAAATCGTTGCTATCCCGATGGACGAGGAAGGCCCCGAAATCGGCGCCCTCGAACAGGCGCTCGAAAACCACACGCCGGCGTTCTTCTATACGATCCCGAGCTACCACAACCCGACCGGGCTCAGTTCGTCGGCAGCCCGCCGCGCACAGCTCGTCGCGCTGGCACAGGAACGTGGCCTTCTCATCGTTGCCGATGAGCCCTACCAGCTGCTGTATTACTACGACAAACCTGCGCCCGCACTCGGCACGATGACTGACAGCGACGCAGTGCTGTCGATGGGCTCATTTTCGAAGATCCTGGCGCCCGGCATGCGCCTGGGCTGGATTCAGGCATCGGATGACCTGCTACAAAAGATTCTGCGTATCGGGCTGATTCACAGTGGCGGCTGCATCAATCACATCAGCTCGCATATCACTCGCTACGCGATGAGCCGCGGCTTGCTGGACGCACACATGCAGGAACTTCGCCGCGCTTACCGGGCCCGCGTCGAGGCGATGGACGATGCTCTCAACGAGCACTTCGCCGAAATCGCTGACTGGACCAGGCCCGACGGCGGCTACTTCATGTGGCTGCGACTACGTGACGATGAGGTCGACACCGCACCCTTGAAAAACGCGGCGCTCGACGCGGAGACCGGCTTCACCGCCGGTTCGCTGTTTTCGGCAACCGGCGGGCTGCGCAACTACCTGCGCCTGAGCTTCGCGCATTACCACGAAGACGATATTCGCGAAGGTATCGCTCGCCTGCGTCCCCTGTTTGACTGAAGCCTACTCCGCGCCCCGCACAAACCGTGCAAGGTCATCCTTGTACTTCACCATCGACGGCTCGTGGATGTACATCATGTGCCCGGCCTCGTAGTACTCGATCGAGATGTTGTCGCGAAGTTCGCCGGGCAGGTCCATGTGTTCCATGTAGTACTCGGTTGCAAGATGCGGCGTTGCCAGGTCGTAATAGCCCTGTTGCACGAGCACACGCATCGACGGGTTGCGCTTCATCGCAAACGTCAGGTCGATGCTGGTATTTGCAAACGGTGACTTGAAGCCGCCGTAGCCTGGCGGAGAATGAGTCCAGTCCCACTGGCCGCCCAGGCCGCCCATGGCTGTGTAATTGCCGATGTCCGTGACTTCGAGGTCTTCCGTGTAGTAATCCATGAACGCAGCGAGGAAGCCCGGACCGACCGCACTCATGAACGGGTCGTAGGTCATGTACTCGCCGACGCTGTTGATCATGTGGCCGGCGAAACGGGAGTCGATGCGACCCGTGGTCTTGCCGGTTATGCGCTGCAACTCCTTGCCGAAGCGGCCTTCGTCGAGACGCAGGTTGGCCTGGTCCCAGTACTCGGCCGAGATGGCCGTGTAGTGTTCGAGCCGTTCGGTGAGCGCCCGGCGCCTGTCATCAGACAACGTGCTGCCCGCGAGCAGCGCAGGGGCATATTCATTGAGGGCAAACTCACGCACCTCGGCCATGTAGGCTTCCAGGTCAGGCTGCTCGTGGTCGAGCAGGCCGTAATATCGCGCCGTTGCGGCAAATGTCGGAATCAGCATGACGTGTGGCAAGTCGACACCCAGGCCTGCCGCGCCAACAGCCATCTCCATGAACGGTGACACGAGGATCACACCGTTGAGTGCGACCATGTGGTTGTTCAACAGGTAGTAGGCAACGCCACCGGTACGAATGCCACCGTAACTTTCACCGAGCACGTACTTCGGCGACGCCCAGCGGCCATTCTCGGTCAGGTATTGCACAATGAACTCGGAGACCGACTTGATGTCCTGGTCCACGCCCCAGAAGTCCTCGCCCTTCCCTTCGCCGACAGGTTTGGCGAAGCCGGTACCGACAGGGTCAATCATGACAAGATCGACCTCATCGATAATGCTGTAGTCATTCTTAACGCGCTCGTACGGGCCATTGGCGGAGAAACCGGCATCAGTAACGACAGCGCGCTGTGGCCCGAGAATGCCCATGTGCAGCCACAGCGATGCAGAACCGGGGCCACCGTTATAGGCAAACATGATAGGGCGTTTGCTCTTGTCAGCGCCGTCTTTCGTATAAGCCGTGAAGCCCATCAATGCGATCGGCTTGTCATCGTCATTGGTCATCAGCATCGTGCCGGCCGTGACCGTGTAGTCGATTTTCGCGCCGCCAATCGTCGCCGAATGCTGGGTCACCCAGGTCTTTGCCTCGGGAACCGACTCGTCCTTGGCTTGATCCTTCGGTTCTTCCTGTGCGAAGGCGGTAACGGAAAGTGCGAATACAGCGAACAGTGAGAGGATTCTTGTCATTGTTGTTCCCCGAAATGTGATGTTGCAAAGAATAGGAGAGTTGGGGCGATATGGCCAATGTTCTCTGCCTGCTGCTGCGTCGCTACTGTCAGCGCCCCCTGCGCTCGCGTAGCTTGCGGCGCGTACGTTTGTCCGGCCGCCCCTCGGTTCTCGGCATCAAGAGCCGGTCCTGTTGCAGGGCCTGTGTCCTTTCCTCGCGTTCCGTCACGACAGTCTCGTCCTCGACATAGCAGGAACGGGCCTCTGGTGCCGGCCCGCGGCGGGCAGGAATGGCAGTGACCTCGAGCGAGTAGCCCAGGCGCTCGCGAACCAGGTCAATCCGGTCGCCCACCTTCACGCGCGTCCCCGGCGCCGCACGCTCGCCGTTGAGCCTCACATGCCCGCCGGTTACGGCGGCACTTGCCTTGCTGCGCGTCTTGAAGAAGCGACAGAAATAGAGCCAGCGGTCTATGCGCAGGGGTTCCGTTGTGTGAGGCATGGCTATAAACCTGGCTACTACCGCTAGAATATGATCCTGGGATTCATTATAGGGAGAACCCAATGCCTCGCATAACCGCAGAGCTCAGCGACGGAATGGTGGTAAGAATCAGCAACGGCCGGCACGAATGGTCCGCCGATGAGCCCGTCACTGCCGGTGGCACTGACACCGGCCCAAACCCGTACGAACTTCTGCTGGGCTCTCTTGCAGCCTGCACCTGCACAACGGTATCGGCATACTGCAAGCATAAAGGACTCAAACTGACGTCGATCACCACGAGCTATCATTTCAAACGCATTCACGCCGACGACTGCGCGGACTGCGACAAGAAAGACACGGGGATGATCGACCACATAACGAGTGATGTGCATATTGAAGGTGATTTCGATGAGGCACAGCGCGAGCGGCTCGCCTTTATCGCCTCGCGCTGCCCGGTGCACAAGACGCTCACGAATGGCGTCCGAATCAAAGACAACGCGACGTTCGGCTAGATGACGGATTCGAATCTCTTCAAGCTCGCTGCATTTCCGCTGGGCACCGCGGGTGGCAACCCCGCCGGCGTCTGGATCGGCAACGAACTGCCCTCCTCTGACGAGATGCAGCGCATCGCAGCGGAAGTGGGCGCATCGGAAACCGCGTTTGTCGCACCAGCAAACGGCAATCGCCGCACAGTTCGTTACTTCAGCCCCGAGATCGAAGTCTCGTTCTGTGGTCACGCAACAATCGCCTCAGGTGTCGTCCTCGGAAGGGAAAACGGAGAAGGCGCCTACGTCTTTGATACGTTGATTGGCGAAGTCGAAGTCATTGCCCGCGATAAGGGTGGACGAATAGAGGCATCGTTGCGTTCTGTCGATACTCGACATGAGGCCGTCAGCGATGCTGACCTGCAAGCCGCCCTTGATACCCTGCACTGGACCTGCGATGAGCTCGATCCGGCCATTCCGCCGGTGAAGGCCTATGCCGGTGCGTGGCACCTGGTGCTGGCAGTGTCACGAAAGGAAACGCTCGATGGCCTCGACTATGACTTCGAGGCACTGAAGTCTCTGATGCAACGGCTTGGCCTGACCACGCTGCAGCTAGCCTGGCGCGAGAGTGATGCGCTATTTCATGCACGCAACCCGTTCCCAGTCGGCGGCATTGTTGAAGACCCGGCGACCGGCGCAGCAGCTGCCGCGCTCGGTGGATATCTTCGTGACGCAGGGCTGGTTGAGGCGCAATACGAGTTCAGGATCCTGCAAGGCGAAGCCATGGGATCGCCGAGCCTGATAAACGTCAAGGTGCCCGAGAATGGTGGTATTTTTGTCTCAGGGGGAGCCCGGACTATCTGATATGGCTGGCGGATTTGCAAAAGACGGCGCAGTGCAGGAGCAAATCGACGCTACCGTCGAGGACGCGATCAAGCACGCGCGCGAACAACTGCCCAAGGGCGAGAGCCGCCGTCACTGCGAAGAATGCGGCAAGGACATTCCAGAAGCACGGCGCCGTGCCGTGCCGGGTGTGCGCTTGTGTATCGAATGCCAGTCCGAACAGGACAAAGCGGCGAAAATCTCGGCCGGTTACAACCGACGCGGCAGTAAAGACAGCCAACTAAGGTAGATGTTGGCCGCTGGAGCGGACACCTACAAGGGTCTGGCCGATCCCCAGAAATTGTAGTTGAGGATTCTTGGCCCGGGCACGTACATGCGTTCGTCATTCATGATCTCGAAGCCCCCTTCCGTGATCAGGCCGACGATGTCGCGGTTCATGTTGCAGCCGCCTGAAAAGCTTCTCCAGCCTCGATTAAGGCGATTCTGCCAGCGGCGTACATCCTCGTCGGGCGCGACGCCATGCTCGCAGTAGAGCAACGTGCCGCCAGGCTTCAGTACCCTTCGCATGCCGTGCAACGCGGCAAGTGTATCCGGAATCGTGCACAGCGTGTAAGTAATGAGGACGGTATCGACGCTGTTGTCGTCGAGCGGAATTTCTTCACCCGGCAGATCGATGAACTCCACGTCCAGTCCCGATTCATCGACGAGCGGCTGCGCCTTTCTACGCATGCCCGCTGACGGCTCGAGGCCCCAGATCTTGCGAACCCTGCCCTTGTCGAAATACGGCAGATTGAGGCCGCTGCCAATGCCGACCTCGAGCACATCGCCCTCTGCCAGGTGGACGATTTTCTCGCGCTGTTTGCGTTGCGGCCTGGTCGAGCAAGCCCAATTGATCAGGTGCGGAAGGACGCGATCTTCGTAAAAGCTCATTGCCTGTGCTTGAGCGCCACAATGTTGTGGCGGGCACGCTTGCGGCGAATGTCATCCAGGTTCTGCAGCGTAAGCGTGTCTGCCCTGCGAATCTTCTCGGCCATTTCCCTGCCGACGGTCGGCAGGTTCTCGACCTTCAGGCGGTGGCTGCCGAGCGTAATGATATCGTTGTTACGCAGAATCTTCTTCGGCGTCTCGACAGAATTAACGATCGTGCCATTCGTGCTGTTGAGATCGAGCAGGACGAGCGCATCGCCATGCTGCTGCAGCATGACATGCAGCTTGC
>JARRLQ010000033.1:0-17766 GCA_037386905.1 Woeseiaceae bacterium | reverse complement strand
GCTGACGTAATTGTCCTTGATGACGATATCGGCCATGTTGTCCCTGCCGATGATGCATTCGCGCTTGGTCAGTGAATACTCGGCCAGCGTCTGCCCTTCCTTCGTCACGATCACCCGTGGCGCCGACCGCGTATCCCGGAGCTCGTCCATGCGCGCCATGGCCTCCAGCGCAAAGTCGTTCAACCGGCCCGGCCAGCCGCGCGCCTTCTCATGCAGCACTTCGCACGTCTCCAGCGGAAAGACGTCCGCGGCATCTTCACCGCCAGCGGCAATAAACCGGGTACGCAGGTAGACGACTGCTTCGCGCCGCGACAGGGGATTCATACTGAAGACGGCTGGATGCCGACGTTCGAGATTGCGCATGCTGTGCTTGCTGACGAGTTCGCTCATGCGTTCCCTGCCGGTCAGGACGATACGCAATGCCCAGCGCCCCTGCGCATCGAGCGCCGCCAGCCAGTTAAGCAGGCTCAGGGTACTGGATCCCAGCCTGTCGGCGTTGTCGACAATCAGGATGGGTGCGTCACCGCTTCGCACATTCTGCGACAGGAAGTTGCCAAGCGTCTGCAGCATTTGCTCGTCTTCCTGCGGGATCACCTCAACTCCAAACTGCGACAGCATGCCGCTGACAAGCTGGCGAGTAGCCGCACGGGCGCCATCGAATACGGCGACCGGCACGTTGCGCCGCGACCAGCTCAACTGCTCATTGACGGTCGTCGTCTTGCCGGCGCCACGCGGTCCCTGCAGCAGGGCGATGCCATTCGTCCGGCTGAGCGCCGAGGACAGGAAGCGCAGCGCTTCCCGGTGTGATTCGTAGGCAACTATCAGGTTCTGGTCGGCGTCTTTTCCGAACGCCTTGCTATCAAGTAAAGGCCCTTGTATCGGCATTGGTTCTTCTACTTATTATTGTCAACCTCATTATTGCCCCATTATGCGCCTTCGCGTGGGCAAGATTCCATAATCTACTGCTTCAGCCCGATTTTGGCCCGTGCAGCGCTGCCCGGACGCCGCTAGCCTGCTGATTCGACACGATTTCATCTAACCAAGGAGGGAAAGATGAGAAATGCAATATTCATGGCGGCCGCGCTCGTCGCGGTGACCGCCGTTTACCTGTACTTAGCACCGGCAACCAGGCCGGGCCAGCGAGTCCCTGCGGCTGTCACGCTGCCGATCCCGCCGCAGAGTCCCGATGCCGCATGGGTCGCCGGAGACGCTGAAACCATTGCGGCGGATTCTGACGACGGCACCGAAGTCGTGCTCGGCCTGCGTGTCCGCAAGGATCGCAACTGCACCGTTCAGCTAAGGGACTACGTGACCCCCGACGGAGAGATGTTCTCCGCCTACTCGTGCACACCTGGCGAGCCCCGGCCCGAGCACCCTTACAGCCAGTATGACGACGCGACTCTCGAGGCCATGGCCTACGCCGACGCAGAGGCGGCAGCAATCCTCGGACAACGGCTGATTGGTCGTAACACGGAAAAGTCGTACGAGTTGCTTGTTCGCGCTACAGCGCTCGATGGGGACAGCGGGCATCTCTACTGGTTGGCCGACCAGGCCTTCTCCGCGGTAAAAATAAACGACGACATCCAGGTGCCGAACGTCATGCGCCGATACGAACTGGCCGCGCTGGCTGCGCAACTCGGCGCAAGTGATGTCAACTCAAATTTCTGGAGAGCACAACTCGTTAATGCGGGAGTCGATAACGAGCGACTCCGGCAGCTCGATCGTCGCGTTGACGAATTGCTGCAGACAGTGCGTGATATCCAGGTCACCGTGTTCGGCGAAGTACGTCATGGAGGGCAAGGCGATGCGTAAGCTTATCAATGCCCTGCTCTTCGTCATGCTGCTGGCCTCCGGCCAGGCACAGGCGCAGGCGAACGCCGGAGTCATTTACTGCGAAAATTGTCGTGATCCGCTCAAATATCCCGACGACTATGTCAATTTCGCCTTTAACCAGGTCTATGGCGAACAAGGCTGGATGGACTTCGACCAGGCCGACGATTTTTTCATCGAGAACGCAAACGGCGTTCGTGTCTATGTCGACGTCGACTTCGTCATGCACTCATCGGAGATCTTCGGCATCAACCTGCCAATCTGGCCCGAAAACATGCTGCAAATTTCACTGGCGCTGCCAAACGGCATGATCTACACGTCGATCCGGAGCATTTTCATGAGCCCCTTGCCGGTCCCGTCATCCTGGGAGCCGGAAGCGGACGATCCGGAACCGGAGAATGAAGGCGACGGTGAAGGCATCGACGACCCCGAGGACGAACTGTGGCCTGAAGAAGAGGAAGAAGAGGAATTCGAATGGGAGCCACAGGGTACAACGGGCATTCAGGACCCCGACGAAAATGGTGACTTTCCCGAGACGGAGTGGTGCGAGGAGTGTTGACTCAATCTTGGTAAGATCGGCGGATGAATACAATCATCATCCGCCGGTCATTCCTGATCGCACTCATCATACTCTTACCGCTTCGACTGCCAGCCGATGGTGTCGAGCTCGACGGCATGCCATCTGGCTCGGGAAGTTACGACGACCTTGTCGTGCTGTATCAAACGTTCCTCGATTGGCGCGACGCGGCCACCGACTACGACCAGGCGACGATAGCCGATCGCCAGGCACGGATGGCCAGGTTTCGCGCGCAGCTTGACGACATGGCTGTTATCGACTGGGCGCTCGACCAGCAGGTTGACTACCTGGCCGTGCGGTCGCGATTCGACCAGTATGATTTTCGCCTGCGGGTATCGCGTCCGTGGTCTCGCGACCCGGGTTTCTATGTCGACCAGATGTTGCGCATCGCTTTCACCGAGCTCCCTCTCGGCAAAGGGGAAACCGCGAAACTGCGTGACAAACTGCAATCGATCGTCGCACTGAGCGAGAGCGCCAGGGAGAACCTCACCGAGGTTGCGGCAGATTACGCCGATCTCGCAATTCATAACCTGCGCAATGCTGACGGCGTCGGCCACGGCTTTCCCTACCGTGCCGTGCCGCCGCGCGGTGTCATTGGCTGGTATGACGACCTGCTGAGCCGAGCCAGGCAGCAGCAACCGGAACTCGTCGGCGACATCACCGCCACCCGGAGCGCGGTCGAATCATTTTATGACTGGCTGGTTGCCAACCGGCCCGGCATGACCGCCGCTGCCGGTGTCGGCAAGCAACACTTCGACTGGTACCTGAAGCACGTCAAGCTGATGCCCTACGACACGGACCAGATCGTAACCCTGGGGCTTCGCGAACTCGATCGACTTTGGAGTACCCATGCCCTCGAGCAGCATCGAAACCGCAACCTGCCCGTCATCGAGCTGCCGGCTTCGGCTGAGGAGTATGAAGCGCGTATCGCTGCGACGGACTCGAAGATTCGCGAGTTTCTCATTGACGAGGACATCATCACGATTCCCGACTACATCGGCGAACTGGATACCAATGTGCCGTGGATTGTTCGTCCCTCAGGCCCGAATTTCTGGGAGCAGGTGCAGTTTCGTAACCCGACGCCCGATCATTTGCATGCGGTCATCCCCGGACATCGTTTCGATGGTGTCGTGGAGGACCACAACACGCACCCGATACGCGGCCGGATCACCAGCGGAGCCCGCGCCGAAGGCTGGGCCGTGTATCTCGAAGAAGCCATGCTCAATGCCGGGTTGCTCGATGACCAGCCACGGGTCCGCGAACTCATCTATATCTTCGGCATCTTCCGGGCCGCCCGCGTGCCAGCCGATGTCTGGCTGCAGCAAAATGAAATGACAGTGCAGGAAGTCAGCGCCTGGTGGATGGAGCGCGTGCCCTGGCTCGACGAAGACGTGGCACGCGTCGATGCCGAGATCTACTTGCGGCGACCCCCAGGATACGGGCTCGGCTACACGGTCGGCATGTTGCAGATGCAAAGCCTGCTGGCCGAACGTAAGCGCCAGCTGCGTGACGACTTCGATCTCAAGGAGTTCCACGATGATTTCATGGCTGCCGGGCGCTTGCCCATCTCCCTGATTCGCTGGGAAATGACGGGAAGAAGCGACGAAGTACAGGGGCTCTGGCCGCGGGAGCCGTTAGTCGGCCATTGAATTTCATCAGATAACCCTCACTCATTCATCAGGATTCAGGCCCGGTTCATCTTCAGAATCGGAAACTGTGACGCACTCCCGAAACAAGGACACCGGGATTGAGTCCAATAACTGGATCATCAAAGGAGAATGATTATGTCTCGTTACCTGATTGCAGCGGTGGTGCTGCTTTTTACCCTGCCTGCAATGGCAGACAGCCCGAGTTACAACTTCGTGGAAGCCGGTTACCAGTCCGTTGATCTCGATGTTGGCGGCGGTCTAGACGTCGATGGCGACGGGTGGGGCCTGGGCGGCTCATTTGAAATCGGCGAGCACATGTTCGTATTCGCGTCTTACGCGGACACCGGCTTCGATTTCAACGTCGACCTGACACAACTGCAGGCCGGACTCGGCTGGAAAACCGACCTGACCGATAACACCAACTTTTTCGCAAGCGCAGCCTACGTTGATGCTGAAGTCGATGCACCGGGATTCAATTCAATTGATGAAAGCGGCTACGGCATCGGAATTGGCGTTCGCAGCAATGTCTCTCCACTTATCGAGCTTTATGGCGAGATCTCGTATGTCGACCTCGGCAGCGGTTCTGACAGCACAGCGTTCGGCGGCGGAATCTACTTCAATCTCACGGAGAACTTCGCGCTTGGCGTCGGTGCGTCAACTGATGACGACGTTACCGCCTACGGCGCAAACGTTCGTTTCTATTTCGGTAACTAGACAAACTGGCGTCTAAACCGAAAGGCCCCGCCAATGCGGGGCCTTTTTTTGTCTACTCGTCCGCTTCATCGGACGTGGCGCACGTACATTTCAATTTGCTCGAGCTGACACGCCGCACTTCGAGGGCATCACCCACGTAGTAGTCCTTTTCCGACACGATGTCGGCATCGTCATCGCGACTCCACGTTTCTTCAAACTGCACTTCCCCCGGCTCACCTTCATCGGGACGAAACTTTATGCGAATCGTGTAGGTACCATACGACGCTGCGCACTGCGTGTTTCTCAGCGTCGATATGACGTGCGCATCAGTGCCTTTCTGGTAGTACTCGAGACTGAGCGTCGCGGCACACCCGCCCTGATCGTATTCGAGCGTCACAGGCACCTGGCGCTCGAATTCCTTACCTTCCGCCTGGTGTTCAGAGCTGCGCTCGATAGTGATCGACTTTTCTGGTGTCGCATAGGGATTGCCCTGCGACCAAACATCGCTGCTCAGCATCAATGAAAGGCATGCGGCGATTGTGAGCGCTGTTCTCATCGTTCTGCTCCGGTGACCGAATGCAGCCCATCATAGCCGAAATCAGTGGAACCGATGCGCCCGATGCGGTACTTAGTAACGGTGAATTCCCGAATTCCAGCCTTGCTGGCGGCCCTTGTCCTCGTGGCTGCATGTTCCTCATCCAGGCCGGTCATCGATACGACCAGCCCGAGTTTCTTTGGCGCCATGCCCGCCGATTTCAGCGGGTCGTGGCAGCGAGATTATTCTCGTGGTGAGGATGTACAGGGTGCATTGAACGCATTGTTCATGGAGCGGCAGCGCGAGATAGCACGGCAGCAACAGGTTCCGAGCAATCCGCGCATGGGGCCGGCCCAGTCCGGGCTGTCGAAAAGGGAAGCCAACGCGCTGCTGGCGCTGGCACGTCTCGTTCAGGACATTACCAAGCCGGAAGTGCTGACAATCACGCAGGACGACTACGAGGTTCGTGTCGCTCGCAAGGACGATTTCGCGATGTCATGTTCTTTCTATGACGGCGTCGCGCAGCGCACGGACAGCCCGTATGGAACCGAGGTCTGCAGCTGGGATGGCAAGTCGCTGATTTCGCACTTGGTTTTGCCGGACAGCCTGCTCATCACGCATCGATTCACGATGTCGTCGGACGGCAATTACCTGCGCGTCATCACGACCGCGTCCTCGGGTGCAACCAAGACGCCATTCACACTGCATCGCTTCTACACCAAGTTCGAGGCACCGCCGCGCCCGTTCAATTGCATCGAAACACTGAGCATGAAACGTGTTTGCAGCACAGGTGACATCAAACCATGAATCGCCTGATCGTGTTCATCGCCGCCTTGTTGTGCTTTGGGTCCGCATCGGCGCAGCTCAACGTTTCTGTAGAGACATTCGACCCCGGCGTTCCCGAGGACTATTGCGACAGGCGCTGGTCGATTCGGGCGATTGGGGAGCCATCCGAGTCGTCCCTGGAAAAGATGATGCAGCCGAGATTCGTGTTACAGGGACAATCATTCACTCTGATGGCGAGACTCTGGGCGTGTCGTTACGCGCTGTCGATTCCCGCGGACATGTCTGGGTCGATAACTCCTATTCGACCGACGAGAGCTACGAAAACCTGTTTGCCGGCTTCATAGCCGACATGCATGCCGCGCTTGATGGCTTTGACCGGCCGACGTTGCGTGGCATCGCCGGCCTGTCCGCCATGCGCTATGCGGCAGCATTGTCGCCCGACGCATTTGGTGACTATTTTGAGGCGCTGCCCGACGGCACTTACAAACTGCTCAGGTTGCCCGCAGATGGCGACCCGATGATGGCGCGTATCGAACGCATACGCAGTGTCGAATACGTCATGACCGACGCTATCGACCAGGAGTACCGGGAACTCTATGAAGAGGTCGATCGGGTTTACGAGATCTGGCGCAAGTACCGGCGCTGGTACACCGAGTTCACGACCGAAGAGGCCCGGCGTAACGAACTCTCGGAGCCGAACTTCGATTCGGGCAGCTACGAGTCAATACGGCACCTCTATGACAACTACCGCATGGACCGCCTTGCCGCGCAGGAGCAGGACAAATGGATTGTCGGTTTCAACAACGAGATGGCGCCATTCATAGCCGACATGGAACAACGCATCGCCGAGATGAATGGCTGGGTCGAAGACGGCTATGACCAGTGGGCCCGCATTCTCGGCGAACTGTTCGAGATCGAGAGCGGCCTCGAACAATAATTTTCGATAGAATTCGCGCTCATTCTGAGGGGGATAAGTCATGCGCCAATTACTGACGCTCGCAATACTTCTAACAACAACCACTCTGGCAGATACGGTCGATCGCAGCGGCAGCTGGGATGTCAACGCACCGCTCGGTCCGTCTGCGCTACTCGATTTCACTACGGACGAAGGCACCTGGATGAACCTTGATGTTCATCCCGACGGAAGCAAGATCATCTTTGATTTGCTCGGCGACCTTTACGTCGTATCCATTGACGGTGGCAAGGCCGTGCGCCTGACCGAAGGTGCCGCCTACGACATGCAGCCACGTTTTAGCCCTGACGGTTCACAGGTCCTGTTCAATTCGGACCGCGGCAACGTAAAGAATGCGTGGATCGCCGATTTCGACGGCGAGTCTCTCGGGGATCCAAAAGTTGTCGTCGAACAATCGAGCAACATGATCAACGCCGCGAACTGGACAGCGGATGGCGACTGGGTGCTCGCACGCAAGCGCATCACCGACATCAGCTCGATTGGTATCGCCGAACTCTGGCTGTATGACACGAATGGCGGCAATGGCGTCCAGCTGATTGCCGACGGTGGCGAGGTCGACTCGTTCTCTACGACCAGCGACGGTCGCTACCTGTACCTCGCCCAATCAGGTCCTTTCAGCTACGAGCGCGATCCGCACGGTCCGATCTGGTCGATCATGCGGGTCGATCGAGAGACCGGCGAGTCCCGGCAGGTGACAGGCGGCAATGGCAGCGCCGTCGTTCCCGTACTGAGCCCGGACGAACAGTCGATCGCATTCATCCGCCGCGCCGACAACAAGACAACGCTCTGGATACACGACCTGCGAGACAGCTCTGAACGACAGGTCTGGGACGGCCTCGACCGCGACATGATCGAGGCGTTTGGCGGCAACTACATCTACCCTTCTTATGACTGGACCCCGGATGGCAACAGCCTTGTCATCTGGGCTGGCGGCAAGATCAATCGCGTCGCAGCCGACGGTAGTGGCAACGACGTAATTCCGTTCGAGGCAGATGTCGCCGTGACCTACCACGAGCCGCTCCGTGCGTCCCAGGACCCGGACTCCGACACGGTGCAGGCGCGCTTGATTCGCTGGCCTGTCATCAGCCCCAACGGAACAACGCTGGTCTTCAATGCACTCGGGCACTTGTATTTCCAGACGCTGCCGGATGGATCACCGCAACGCGTGACCAATGGCACTGCGTTTGAATTCGCACCGACATATTCTCCGGATGGGAGCCGCCTTGCTTTCACGACCTGGAGTGACGATGACGGCGCGACACTGCGCACCGTTTCCATGCGCCGCGGCACCCCGGGCTCGGTCTCGACCGTGTACCGGTCGAAGACGCAGCTCGTCAACCCGGCCTGGTCCGCAGACGGTGAGAAATTGCTTGTCGTTGCGGGCAGCGCCGTGAACCTGCGTGGCGGAATCCTTGGCAGTGAACTGCGTCATGACATCCTTGTGATGGATGCGGACGGCCGCGGCGGCGTGACCGAAGTTACCTCCACGACGAATCGTGGTCCGCAGCGCCGTGTCACGCGCCCGACATTCTCGCAGGACGGCAGCCGCATCTGGTTTTTCGACGACCAGCCCACCGAAGGGCAACCGAGAGGCCAGAGAACGCCGGCCAAGACCGTGCTGTTCTCCATCAAACTCGATGGCACGGACAAGCGGGAGCACGTGAAATTGCGCTATGCGCAGGAAGCCATCGTCAGCCCGGACGAGACACGTGTGGCGTTCACGGAGCAGCACAACGCCTATGTCATGGCGCTGCCCAGGGTGGGTGCACCGATCGAGTTTAATCCCGGCTCCGCGTCAGTGTCCTTTGCACAACTAACCAGCGATGGTGGCGAGTGGGTGACCTGGAGCGCCGATGGCGCGCACCTGACATGGGGCTTCGCGAACAAGGTATACCGATCCGCAGCTGACGACCTGGCGCTCGGCCCGAAGGCCGAGCCGCGGGACTCCGGTGGCTCACGTGCGCGTCGACGTCACGGTCAGCGACCAGGCGACGCGCGGCACCTGGAATGCCTTCAAGGAATGGCTCGACGAGGCCAAGGTCGGCTTCAAGATGATCGATGAGGAAGCGGATGTCGAAGATGATGTCAGCGAAAGCGAGGACGGTGAAGCGAAAGAAGAGAAACCCGCACCCGCCGAATACACGATCGACCTGCAGGTGCCACGTGCTCGACCGGATGGCGTAGTTGCCCTGGTGGGCGGACGTGTCATCACGATGAACGGTGAGGAAGTCATTGAAAACGGCACGGTCGTTATCGACGGCAACCGGATCTCGGCGGTCGGTCCCGCCGCCAGCATTACAATACCGGACGGCGCTCGCACCTTTGACGTCAGCGGCAAGACCCTGATTCCCGGTCTGATTGATGCGCATGCACACCTCAGCTACGACTCGCTGGATGTGAATGCCCAGCGCAATCCACAGTACTTTGCCAACCTCGCTTATGGCGTGACGACTGCGCACGACCCTTCGGCCAGTACGCAAACCGTGTTCAGCCAGTCAGAAATGGTGGGCGCCGGCGAGATGGTCGGCCCGCGCATATTCTCGACCGGCTTCATCCTGTACGGGGCGCTTATCCCGGATATGGCCATCATCAACAGTTATGCGGATGCGCTGTCCCACGTGCAGCGGCTCAAGAACGTCGGCGCTTTCAGCGTCAAGAGCTACATGCAACCGCGTCGCGACCAGCGCCAGTGGATCGTCCGCGCGGCGCGCGCGGAGGGCATGCTTGTCATGCCCGAAGGCGGTGGTGACTTCCCAATCAACATTGGCATGGTGTTGGATGGCCACAGCGGCATTGAACATTCATTGTCCGTTGGCGAACTTTACAACGACGTAGTCACGCTGTTCGCCAATTCGCGTGCCGGCTACACGGCAACGCTGCTTGTTGCTTACGGTGGGCAACGGGGCGAGAACTGGTTCTATCAGCACTACAACGTGTGGGAGAACGAAAAGTTATCCCGGTTCTTCCCGCCAAGAAGCATCGATGCACGGGCGCGCCGGCGGCAAATGTCGGCAGAGGATGACTTCAATCACAAACGTATCGCCGAGCATGTCAAGCAAATCGACGACGCTGGCGGCCTCGTGACGATGGGCGCACATGGCCAGCTGCAGGGCCTTGGCGCACACTGGGAGCTGTGGGCATTGACCCATGGCGGTATGAGTCCGCATCGCGCGCTGCGTGCCGCGACGCTGAATGGCGCCGAGTATCTCGGCATGGATCAGGACCTCGGCTCAATCGAAGTCGGCAAGCTGGCCGACATTGCCGTGCTGGACAAGAATCCGCTGGATGCGATCGAGAACTCGGACAGCGTGAGCCTGACTGTCATCAATGGCGCAGTTTACGACGCGAACAGCATGGACCAGCTGTGGCCGCGGCAGGTCGAGCGCGGCAAGTTTTATTTCGAGAACTAGCCTCGCGAGAACAGGTGATACAAGCGATAGGCCGCAAGTAGCACCACGACAAGCACCAGAAGTGTGGCGGCGCCGGCAACAGCCGGCGTCGCCGACTGCCCTGCCGAAATGCCGTAGCACGCCCAACCGACTACCAGCCCGAACACGATATCGCTGCGGTGCAGCACCATCACGGCCGCAATCGCACCGGCCACCGCGAGTTTCAGCAGCGTCCAGGTCACCGCATCGAAGCCGAGGTCATTCCAGTGCAACGCCGTTTGCATCGCGCTGCTATTCGCAATGATCGCGACGGTGATCCAACCGACATACATGCTGAACGGCAACCTCACCTGCCACGCCTCGCCATCGATGTGCCGGTAGGTGATGACGAGCGAGCACAACAGCACGGCCATCAGCAACAGCGATACCATGATCCACTCCTGGTGCCAGGCAAACATCCACAACGCGTTGGCCGCGCACCCGAGCTTGAACCAGGGGCTGATCCGCGACAGCGACTCGTTGTCACGTTGCGCCGGCAGGACCTGGTACACGACAAATACCGCAAGCAACAGGTAGATGACGCTCCAGATTCCGAACGTGAACCCGGCTGGCGTAAACAGGCTGTAGTACTTGTCTGATACAGCCCCCGTCGTCTGCCCGCCAAAGGGAAGAATATTGGCCAATGCGTTGACCGCAACCATGATGACGAACGCAACAATATTGCCGCTTCGACTTGTCAGTATTGTTTGCATTTGCAGAACCAAAAGCCCCTGATTTAAACCAGATAATACGTTGCCAGGCGCAAACTTGACGCCATTTTTGTGGAATCCGTCATATTCCATAATGCGCCCCTCAGGGATAATTTCAGAGATCATGGAAGCGCTGAGCCCACAATTTACGCTATTGCTGACCCTCGTCGGCACGATTGGCATCGTGCTGGGTTGGGCGGTTGGCGCGTTGCAGGCCCGCAATCGAATTCGGGCCGCAAAAGACGACTGGCAGCTAAAGCTGGACAATTTCGTCCGCCAACGCGACCGGCTTACATCCGAAAACGCCAGGTACCGTACGACGATCGAACAGCAGCAGGGTGCGATTCACCGTGCTGAAGTCACGGTAGCCAAGATGCGCACCGAGCTCGAGTCGGGGCGCGAGCGCATCAAACAGCTTTCGAAGGACATCTTTACGCTGCGATCGGAACGCGAGGACTTCAAGACCCGGGTCCGCGAAATCCAGAACCAGATGTCACTGATGAAGTTCCAGTCGGAGGAATTGCAGTCCGAGTTCCTAAAGTCTCGTGACTTTTATAAAGGCGAATTGACAAAGGCCTTCGAGCGCCGCAAGGACATTGAGGAGAAACTCGAAAAGGCTCGTGCCGAGCAGGATTCGTTTGCGAACCTGCTGGAGTCGTCACAGTCCGAACAGGATTCCGTTAACAAGATGCTGGCGTCCGCGCAGAAGCGCCTGGGCCAGATGGATTTGCTCGAGCAGGATGTCATCCGTCTCGAGGCCGAGAATGCTCAGCTGAATCACGATGCGACGCTGGCCAGGCAGGAAATCGAGACTCTGCAGCGTGATGTTGCCGAGATGGAAGAACTCAGGGTGCAGAACAAGGAACTTGCCGAAGTCCTCAAGTCGATGGAGTCCAGTCGTCGGCAGTACGAAAACGACGCGAAGCGATACAGGGAAAATGCGGAGCACGCAGAGATGAAATCCGAGACATTGCGTCTGCGCCTTGACGATGTCGAGAAGAACTTCCTGGAGATGGAAAAACAGCAGCGCAGCGCCCTTAAGGAAGCGCGCAAGCCTGGCGTTCCGTCGAAAGCCAATGGCAAGAAGAAGGCCAAGCCGCAGAAAGACAACCTGCAGGAAATTGTCGGCATAGGCAAAGTCTTCGAGCACGCACTACACGAGCTCGGCGTTTACACGTTCGCACAGATCGCAGCCTTTGACATTAACGACATCGCCCGCGTGAACGCCGCGCTCAAGGGCAGCGAAGGCCGCATGGAGCAGGACGACTGGATCGGCCAGGCCAAGGAATTGCACTTCAAGAAATATGGCGCCGACGAAGTCGCCTGACGCCTCATTCCGAAGCGGAGAAAATTATGAAATACGTATTACTCGCGTGGTTCATTGTATCCGGGGATACGGCGGGCACATCGATTACCGCAGAATTTGACTCCAGGGAGTCGTGTGAGGCGGCCGGCCAGGCCCTGCAACTCGAAGGCGGCCAGGGCTCCGGCAAGAACGTCACCTGGCGTTACATCTGCACGCCGAAGTAGCAACGCCTACTTTTTGGCCTTTGCCGGCCCCGCCTCGAGCCATTGCTCGCGCAGCTTGCGCATCTCGGCCAGGCTTTTCATCTTGACGGTATCAGAGGCAGCCAGGCGCTCGGCCATCTCCGGACTCAGGTCCGGCGCGTTCTCGACCTTCAGCCGATGATCGCCAATCGAAATGATGTCGTTCTTCTGCAGCACCGTACCGCTGACCATCGCCGAGTTGACGGTCGTCCCGTTCGAGCTGTTTAGATCGAGCAGCACCAGCGCATTCGAGTAAAGAAGTAGCACGGCATGCAACTTGCTGACAAAGCGATCCGCGAGGACGATATCCGCCAGCTCCGACCGGCCGATCAGGATCTTTTTCGAGCTGAACGAAAAATACGAAAGTGTCCTGCTGTCCCTGGTAAGCACCAGCCTCACGCGATCGGGCCGCAGGGCCTCCTGCGCGTAGTGGTTGATCTTTCCCGGCCATCCACCTGAAAATTCGCGAATGCGCTTGCACAGGTCTGCCGGGAACAGGGCGTAGGGTTGCTGCGCGCCGCGGGCGGAAACTCGTGCGTGCAGGTACATCAGCGTTTCCTGCGCCGACAACGGCCCGATGGTAAATATGCCGATATGTCGCCGCGCGATGTTTTCGAGATCCGGCGACGCAATCAGCGTGCTCAGGCTTTGATTGCCTGTCAGGAGTATACGCAGCGCAAACCGGTTGTGGACTGTAATGTCCGCCAGCGCATTCAGCACTCGATGGGTGCGTGGGTACATGTGCTCGACGTTGTCGATAATCAGTACCGGCGGTCCTGCCGAGCGCGTCTGCTGTGTCGCAAACACATCCACCATCTGCAACAGCTCGTCCGTGGACTGCAATCCCGTATCGTAGCCAAACTGGCGCAACATCTCCGACAGGAACGCGCGCGGGTGAAGATCTGTACCATCGACCAGGGCAGCCGCAATGCCGTCCGGCATCGTGTTACGGGCTCGCTCAACAATGGTGGTCTTGCCCGACTTGGCCGGGCCGTGCAGCACGCCCACTCCTCGCTCGTTATCGAGCACCATGCGGATAAACTGCAACGCGTCCTTGTGCGACTGGTATTGCACGGTAACCAGGGCATCGGCGGCTGGGCCAAACGCCTGGTCGCCGAGCCCCGGGTGCACGGATTGCAGGGATGAATCTGTCATTGCCCAAGCATGGAACGAAGCATGCAACAAGAACGAATTGTGAGCCCAAAGAGTTCCCGAAAGAAGCGCCGAAAAGGAGCCTTTTTAACCATATTCCAAAAGTGTAGGGATACGCCCCACCACGAATTACGTTGTTGTCCCCAGGAACAAGGGTAGGACTCGTTACAGACGATTAACCCGTTTGCCGGTATAAAGATTTGCACATGGAACCTTTGGACCGCGCACCTCGTGTAGGTAACACAAGTCCACAGGAGAGCCGCAGTGAGCAAGGACGCAAAAAAGATGCCTGACAACGTAATCGAGATGCCCGACATCTATACCGAGGAGTTCTCGGTGGACGATCCGACTGTAGAAGTCGTTGTCCTGTCGTCGACAGAAAATGAAGAACCGGAAGGATTCAATCCTTACGATACGGCCCGCTTGTATAAAAAATAAATCCTGCCACCATGCGTGGCATGAGCGACAGTGACCCACCCTATGGCGTTGGCGATGCCTCATTCCAGGCCGCCGGCGGCCGTGACGGCATCTTCAAACTCGTTAACGAATTCTTCGATCGCATGGGCAGCGACGAGCGCTTTGCGACCATCTGGCACATGCACCCGGAGGACAAGGAAATTTCGCGCGACAAACTGGCGCGGTTCCTTTGCGGCTGGCTGGGCGGCCCCAAACTCTACCGGGAAAAATACGGTGCAATCGGCATTCCACGGGTCCATGAGCACCTGCCCATAGGCACCGACGAGCGTGACCAGTGGCTCACGTGTATGGCCGAAACTGTTGCCGAGCAACCGTTCGCCGATTCATTCAAGGACTACCTTATGGAGCAGTTGTTCGTTCCCGCGGAGGCCGTGCGCCGCCGCATCGCGGGACTGCCAAAAATGGAACGCTAAAGACTGAGGTCAACGAAAAACTGCGCGCGCTTGATGTGCTCAGCCGTAATATCGCCGCCTTCCCCGTAAGCCGGGTCGAGATTGCCGCGGCGCCAGCGTGAAAAATGTACCTCGCCCTCGCACAGCCGGGTGGGATCGAGTGTGCCAATCGGGATGACGGCTGCGACAGGCAGGCTGGCCACGCCAGTGTCACCATTGGTTGTGACATCTTCAGAGGCGGAGAACATGATGCCGCCTGTCGTCGTGCATGACAGTGTCACGTCGATATCCGGGGTTATCGCCGTTCCGCTCGGCGTCCACTGGATCGGAATGTCGTCCGCCTGGCTGAAAACGTCATTACTCTGCGGCGACTGTACGACGAAGCCCTCGGGAAGGGTTACATTCGAATCCGGCGCGTTTGCGCCCCTGTCTCTCGAGAACGATACGGTAAAAACAGTGCCCGCAGCGTCAAAATCAAATGTCGTTTCGTAACGAAATTGCCCGATAACGGAAACATCTTCCGTGAGCGTTTTCTGGATGCCGTTGGCCGTTGCCGTCAACCTGTCCCCTGCTGCCAGCTCCAGGCTTGTGCCACCCAGGCCATTACCGACCTCGAATTCGACGTCTACCCAGGTGCGGCCGGATCCGTTCGCAAATACATCGATGTCGGCATTGATGCCGTCAGTCGAGACATTGTCGGAAGTCGTGCTGCTGCAAGCGGCAAGAAGAACTGCGGCCACCAGGCTGAATGCGTTCCGGATCATCGTCGAAGCCAATGCCAGTCCCCGGGGCACTAACCCTTGCGGTTTTGCGCTGCAAGCATCTGCCTGCGGGCCCGTTGGCGACGCAGGTCGACAAGGTTCTTCATCTTGATCGTATCCGGCGCCTTGAGGAGCGCTTCCATTTCCTCACTGATGAGCGGCGCGTTCTCAACCTTGAGGCGATGATGTCCGAGCGAGATTACGTCGTCGCTCTTGAGGATCATCTTCTTCGTTTTGACGGAATTGACGGTCGTGCCGTTGGCGCTGTTCAGGTCGAGCAACACGAGCGCGTCCGCATAGAGCAGCAACACTGCGTGAATTTTGCTGACATAGTCATCATCGATCATGATGTCGGCAAAATCCGACCGTCCAATCAGGATCTTCTTTTCGCTGAAAGTGTGCTCGCTGAGCATTTCACCGTCCCTGGATACGATCAGTTTCGGTGGCTGCCGGCTAACCGCCGCATCCTCACCAAGCACCGGAATCCGGGACTCAAAATCGTCCCGCGCCTCGCCCGGCGCATAGGTGTCGACCATGCTGACCGGAAAATTCGCTGCGCGCTTGATCGCCTCGAGCGCATACCGGTTCAGGGTCCCGGGCCAGCCATCTGACTGTTCACGAAGCCGGTCGCAAACATCGAAGGGGAAAATCGTATCGGCTCTTTCGCTGCCCGCGGCCTGCAAACGCGCATGCAGGTAGATCATCGTTTCCTTGGAAGACAACGGCAGCATCGAATACATAACCGGGTCGCGCTGGATCAGGCTTGTCATGCCCTCCGACTCGACCAGCGTTTGCATACCCTTGTCACCAGTCAGGACGAGGCGCAGCGCAAATCGCCCCTGCACAGCCATCGCTGCAATCGTGTTGACGAGGCGCAATGTACTTGGGTACATGCGATCGACATTGTCGATGATGAGGATCGGCGCCTGCCAGGAACGCGTTTGCTGGGTGCAGAAATCCGTGACCTCTTTCAACAAGACCTCGTCACTCTCACTGGTGTTGTCGACGCCGAACTGCGACAGCATTTTGCTCAGCAACCCTTTGGGCTTGAGTTGCTTGCCATCAATGAATGCGATGTCGGACTCTGCCGACAGCTGCATGGCGAGTTCACGCGCCACAGTGGTCTTGCCCGCGCCTTCAGGGCCAAACAAAAGACCAATGCCATTGGGACCGCGCAACGCAGACTGCAGGAAAGACAGCGCATCATGGTGCGACCGGTACTTTATGACCGTCAGGTTATCGGCGTCCTCCCCAAACGCGCGATCGCCCAACACGGAGTGGTTTGCTTGCATTTACGTGTCGTGTCGAAAGGGTGTTTACGTAACGCATTATTCCTTTATTACACGCGATAACTGTGAGGAAGGTTCCATAATCTGGCGGTTTTTTGTCGGACTTCTTTACAGTCACATGAACTGCAAATCCTAACTCTTTGTTTTTCTTGATGTTCTTTTTAGGCATGTGCTTTGCATCCATTTTATGCATGCGAGTCTCATGTGCGATAAAAGTCACACTTCTGGCGTCGATCCTGATGATGTCCTGCCGCGTTGCGCAAGCCGGCGAATTCAGCGCGATTATCAACGGAAAGTCATACCATCTCGGCGCCAGCAGCAGCTGGAACGAGGACAACTACGGACTCGGGCTCGAGTACCAATACACGAGCGAATCGCGTTGGCGCAAACGCCTGATGGCGAACGGATTCAGGGACAGCAATGAGGACATGTCGTACATGCTTGGCGGCGGCCTGCATCGCAACCTGTTGTCGACAGAACGGCTCGGCGGCTTGTACCTCGACGCCGGGATAAATGCGTTCTTCATGACCCGCAAGGACGTGAACGGCAATCAACCGTTCCCCGGGGTGTTGCCGAGCCTCACACTCGGAAATCGCCACGTGGGAATCAACCTCACCTACCTGCCGCGGCAGGCCGTCGAGAAGTTCACGGATAGCGAGATGCAGGACGACTCGATCGACGGCATTATCTTTCTTCAGTTCAAGGTGAACATGGGCCTGTAACGGACCACGCACGATTTGCTGATATATTCGCCACTGTGCGACCCGTATCCGCCATCCTTGCATTCATCGCGCCGGCCGTTTCGCTGGCGAATGGCCTGCGCTTCGACGAGGCCGTTTTCGATGCCGGGTTCCAGGTCGACCAGTCGGTACTGATCGCCAGCCTGGCTCCTGGTTCATAATCCGGCTTACCTCGCCGTAGGGAAAAACCTCTCTTTGCAGTAAGCGCGATCGAGAATCTGTTGAA
>JARRLQ010000032.1:0-20335 GCA_037386905.1 Woeseiaceae bacterium | reverse complement strand
CTTCCCCGTTTTCGAGGGCAACGCCCGTCACTTTGCCGTTCCTGGTGATGATCTTGTCGACGCCCGCGTCCGTCCGGATCTCGCCGCCATACGACTGGAAGGCGCCGGCGATTGCCTTGGCAACACCGCCCATGCCGCCGCGCGCGTATCCCCAGCTGCCGACGTTGCCATCGACGTCACCCATGTAGTGATGCAGGAGCACATAGGCCGTGCCTGGGGAATGAACGCCAAGCGCGGTGCCGATGATGCCGCTGCCCGACATCGCCGCCTTGATCACCGGCGTCTCGAAGTACTCGTCGAGATATTCCGATACGCTCATCGTCCAGAAGCGAATCGTCTCGTACATGCGGTCCTCGCCCATCGCCATGAATTTGCGGCCAATATTGAGCAGCTCGAGCAGGTCTCGCGGCTTGAATGACGTCGGGTCGGGTGCGGTGCTCAGCAGGAAGTCGCGAATGAAGCGGCACTGGCGCATCGTGTCGGCCGAATAACGCTCGTAGGAGTCGGCATCGTGCTTCGAGAATCGTGCCATCTCCCGCTGTGCGACATGGTGATCGTGATAGGAGCCGTAGTAGTCGCCGTTTTCCATGAACGTGACCGAGCCACCGTACGGCGTAACCTGCAGCCCGTGGCGATGCAATTCGAGGGACCGGTAGATCTCGGGCCGCAACAGGCTGCAGACATAGGAGCAGTTCGAATATATCCAGTCTTCATGCAGGTTGCGGCTGACAGAAGCGCCGCCGATGTAGTCGTTCTTCTCCACGCAGACCACATCGAGCCCCGCCTTCGCCAGGAAGGCGGCGTTGGTAAGGCCGTTGTGGCCCGCTCCAACCACTATTGCGTCGTAGGTTTTCATGCAGCGTTACTCAGTTTTTCAATTGTTATATCGACAGCACGCTCGAAGCGCTCGAGTGTGTCATCGAGGCAGTTATCTGTGTGGGCCTCGCACAGGAACCAGGGTTCGCGCGAGTCGGGCTCAACGAGAATGCCCTGGTTGTGCAGCTCCGGCGCCAGCGTATCGTAAAACTCGTAGTCCGAGTCTATCCATTCACGGTAATTGGTCGGGGCCCTGTCAGCAAAAAACAGGCCCATCAGTGCCGGCGCACCGGTAAAGCTGTGGGGGATTTCACGTGCATCGAGTATCCGGCCCAGTCCGGCCTGCAGTTTCAGCCCATAGTCACGGATCGCATCCAGCGCATCTGTTTCATCGAGTATCTGCAATGTTTTGTCGGCAGCTGCAAGAGATACCGAGTGCCCGGTAAACGTGCCACCGTGCACGACGCCGTCACCGATGTGCCTCATGATGTGTTCGCGCCCTGCGACGATCGCGATCGGATAGCCGTTGCCGACAGCCTTGGCATATGAGCACAGGTCTGCCTTGAAATCGAACAGTTCCTGAACGCCGCCCTTCGCTACCCGGAAGCCGGTCTTCACTTCATCCACGATCAGGACCACGTTGTAGCGATCGCACAATTCGCGGATGTCCTTCAGGTATTGCCGCTCCGCGGTAATGCCGCAGCAGTTGCCCATGATCGGTTCGATCAGGAACGCGCCGATGTACTTGTGGTAGCGCTTGAGCAGGTCCTCCACGACGCCGGCATCGTTGAGCGGCACGGTGTAACAGAGGTCCTTGGTCACCTCGGGCACGCCATCTCCGTATGGCTGTAATTCGGGATCGCCCTCCTCGTCCCATTCCTCGAGCTCCGAGTGCCACATGACTTCGGTGAACACACCGTGATAGCCGCCCTCGAGCGCTATGTGGCCATCCTTGCCGGTGTAGGCTCGTGCGACCCTGAGCGCCGCCATGACGGCCTCGGTTCCCGAATTGGAGAAGCGCACGAGCTCGGCCGCCGGCACCATTTTGCTGATGCGCTTGGCGACCTCGTATTCGAGCTCCGTCGACAGGGCGAATACGCCGCCGACTTCCATTCCGTTCCTGGCCGCCTCGTCGACGCGATCGTCAGCATAGCCGAGGATGATGGGGCCGTAGGCGAGGCGGTAGTCGATGTATTCGTTGCCATCGATATCCCAGACCCGGCCACCCTTGCCGTGGTCGACGTAGATCGTGTGCTCGTCACCCCAGTAGCGGAAGTTGGAGGAAACACCAAGTGGCAGCTTGTTAACCGCCCGCTCGAAGTGCTGATTGGACTTCGTCAAAGATCGCATAAAGTGCTTAGAAAATGAATGAGTATTCATTCAGATTATGCCATAATCGCGAGGCTCATGGCTACCACCGCAACCCGCAAAACCCGCCGTACCGCGTCGCGCGAGGAGCGCCGCCGGCAGCTCATTGATGCCACGATGAAATGCATTGCCCGCAAGGGATTGAGCAATACCAGTATCGGCGACGTCGCGAGCGAGGCCGGCCTGTCGCAGGGCATTGTCAACCTGCATTTCGACAGCAAGGACAACCTGCTGATCGAAACGCTGCGGACCCTTGCCAACGAATATCGTGCCGTTTTCGACAGGACCCTCGCCAGGGCTGGCCGCCACCCCGCCGACGCGCTACTGGCGCTAATGCAGATGGATCTGAAACCGAAACTACTCGACCGCGAGAAGCTCGCGATCTGGTTTGCATTCTGGGGCGAGGTGAAGTCACGACCGACGTACCGCGAGATCTGCGACGAATACGACCGCTACTACGACAGCGAGGTCGAGAGGCTATGCGGAGAAATCATCGATGAAGGCGGTTACGACGTCGACCCGGCCGCGGCGGCCGAGGCGCTCACATCGATGACCAATGGCCTGTGGTTATCGTTCATCGTCAGCCCGCGAGATTTCAACCGAGACATCGCGATGAACGCGATTATGAGCTACCTCACCAACGTATTCCCAAGACACTACGAGAAGGCGACGTGAAAATCGAACTCAGTGACAACGCACTAAAGTGGCAGGCAATTGCCCGCGAATATGCGGACGAGTACCTGCAGCCGCATGAAGTCGAGGCTGAACTCAATGACGGCGTATTGCCCGAAGAAATTACGAAGCGCAACAAGGCGCGGGCAATCGAACTCGGCTTCTCCGCGATCGATGTGCCGCAGGCTTACGGTGGCCTCGAACTTTCCCTCGAGGAACAGGTAGCGATCTGGGAACAGCTCGGCCGGGTCACCAACGCGCTATCCTGGTGTTTCTCCGAACCCCAGTCATGGATGTTCGAAGCCTGCTCGAAAGAGCAGATCGAAAATTACATCCTGCCGATGATGCGTGGCGAGAAAAAAGACTGCTACGCGATTACGGAAGCGGGTCCGGGGTCCGATGTTGCCGGGATAGAGGCAACAGCGACAAAGGACGGCGACGACTACATTCTCAATGGCGAGAAATGGTATGTCACGAGCGGCAACCTTGCCGACTTCTTCTGGTTCCAGGCAGTCCTCCCCGATGAAGAGGACGAAGCATTGTTCCTCGTCGACGCGGGAACTGACGGCATCGAGATAATCGAGACGCCAAAGTTCACGCACACCTATGCCGCACATCATCCGACGTATCGCTTTAACAACGTGCGCGTATCGTCCGCCCAGCGAGTCGGCAAGCCGGGCGATGGTATGGCATTCACGCACAGCTGGTTCCGCCATGAGCGCCTGATGATCGGTGCACGCAGTTGCGGCGCCGCGGCGCGCCTGATCGAGGAAGCATTCGAGTTTGCCAATGGCCGCATCGTTGACAGCCTGCCATTGACCGAGAAGCAGGCCATACAGTTCATGCTCGCGGACAGCGCGACGGAACTCTATGCCTCACGCCTGATGACCTACGACACGGCGCGTGCTGTCGATCAGCAAGTCGATCTCAAGGTGCAGCACAGTCGATGTTCGATGACCAAGCTGTTTGTCTCTGAAGCAGCCAACCGTATCGCCGACCGCGCCGTGCAAATATTTGGCGGCCGTGGCTACATGCGCGAAAACGTGGCGGAGCGCTTTTTCCGCGAGTTACGCGTCGACCGGATCTGGGAAGGAACCAGCGAAATCCAGCGCATAATCATTGCCCGTTGCCTTATAAAACGGGGACTTAACGGCATGTAATTGCGGCGGCGGCCGATGGATGGTCAAATCGGCTGCAATGCCGAGAACAACAACAATAATGCTGCTGGGTATCACCTGTCTCGTGATGTCGGCGTGCGAGAGCAATACCACCGCGTCTCGCGTCGACGACGTCGTCAATGTGTACAACTGGGCCGACTACATTGACCTCGACGTTCTCGACCAGTTCGAAGCCGAAACCGGCATCAAGGTCAACTACGACACCTACGACTCGTCGTCGATGGTGGACGTCAAGCTGCTGGCCGGCAACAGCGGCTACGACATCGTCGTGCACAGCAACCAGTTCTCGTCACGGCTGGCGCCAATCGGCCTATACGAAAAGCTGGACACATCCAAATTGCCGAACCTCGCGAACATCGACGCGGACATGCTCGCGCAGATCGACAATTACCCTGCCGTTCGTGGCTACAACGTTCCGTACCACTGGGGCTCGACCGGCTACGCCTGGAATGTCGAGATGGTTCGCGAACGGCTGCCGGACCACCCAATGGACAGCGCGGACGTGCTGTTCGACCCTGAGGTGGTCAGCAAGCTGGCCGACTGTGGCGTGACACTGCTCGATGGCGCGACTGACGTGATCCCGATGGTGCTCGCATACCTCGGTCGCGATCCAAACGGCGTCGATGACGAGAGCCTGGCAGCCGCCGAAGCACAGCTGATGCTGGTGCGACCCTATATCCGTTACTTCAGCAACGACAAGTACCTGGCGGACATGCCGAGCAAGGAAGTCTGCGTTGCCATGAGCTGGTCCGGCGACTATGCCACATCGGTGCGCCGCGCCAGGCAGTCCGGGCTGGACCTCGACATTCGATACACGATGCCGAAAGAGGGCTCGGGGATGTGGGTCGACGGCCTGTACATCGTCGCCGATGCTCCGCACAAGGAAAATGCCTACAAGTTTCTGAACTTCATACTGCGCGGTGATGTTGCAGGCGCCATTGCGAACGAAGTCGGTTACGCGACCGCAAATTCAGCGTCATGGCCCTATACAGACCCGGCCATCCTTAACGACCCCGCCATTTACACGCCGAAGGAAGACTGGGACCTGTACTACCCGATCAAGACTCCCGATCCCAAGCGCGAACGCCCCCGGACACGTACATTCGCACGCATCAAGTCGGGCATTCAGTGAGACAGCGCACGTGACCCAGGCAACAAGTACGGAATCGTTTATTCGCCTGCGCGGCATCAGCAAGCACTTCGGCGATTTTGTCGCTGTCGACAACATCAACCTGGACATTAAACGTGGCGAACTGTTCGCCATACTCGGCGGATCCGGCTGTGGCAAATCGACGCTGCTGCGCATGTTGGCCGGCTTTGAAAACCCGACGACCGGCACGGTCGAAATCGATGGCGCCAACATCACCAACCTGCCGCCTTACGAGAGGCCAGTCAACATGATGTTCCAGTCCTACGCGATATTCCCGCACATGAGTGTCGAGAAAAACGTCGCGTACGGACTGCGCAAGGACGGCATCGGTGGCTCCGAGCTCGACGACCGCGTCGAAGCCGCGATCCGGCTGGTGCAACTTGACGACTTTCGCAAACGCAAGCCCGGCCAGCTATCGGGGGGGCAGCGCCAGCGAGTCGCGCTGGCGCGCGCCCTGATCAAGCGGCCAAAGGTGCTGCTGCTCGACGAGCCCCTTGCCGCCCTCGACAAGAAATTGCGCGAGCACACGCAGTTCGAGCTCATGAACATCCAGGACGAACTGGGCATCACATTCGTCGTCGTTACCCATGACCAGGAAGAAGCGATGACGCTGGCGACGCGCATTGCCGTCATGGACAAGGGGCGTTTTCTACAGGTGGGCGAACCAAAGGAGATCTACGAATACCCGCAAAGCCGGTTCGTCGCCGATTTCATCGGCACGATAAACACGTTCGACGGGCGAGTCACCGCTGTTGACGATGAAACGATCACGGTTGACTGTGCCGAAGTTGCGACGCCGGTAACCGCGCTGCGGACCAACGACATTGCCGTCGGCGAAGAAGTCTGCGTCGCCATACGGCCCGAAAAGATGTTCATCAGCATCGACAAACCCGACGACGATGGTTCGACGTGCGTACGCGGCATCGTCCACGACCTCGGCTATCTCGGCAATCGCTCGCTGTACCGTATTCGCCTGGAGAGCGGTCGAATCGTCCAGGTCAGTCGCCAGAACCAGCGTCGCTCGGCAAAGCGATTCGTCGAATGGGAAGACGAGGTCTGGGTGTCATGGCGACCCCGCAGTTGCGTCGTCATCACGGAAAAGTCCTGAGGCATGGCAGGCGCACCGCAAGCTGACCAGGGTTGGCGCCGACTGACGGTGGCATTGCCCTACCTGTGGCTGCTCATCTTTTTCCTGTTGCCTTTCGCAATCATTCTCAAGATCAGCCTTGCCGATCCCGTCGTCGCGCAACCACCGGTTACACCGATGTTCGACGAGCAAGGCGACCTGTCGGTGTCACTTGATAACTTCCGTTTCCTGCTAACCGACAAGCTTTACGCGATCACCTATCTGAAGTCCGTGATGCTCGCCGCCAGCGCAATGCTGCTCTGCCTGCTTCTCGGTTTTCCGATGGCCTACGGCATTGCACGATCGAGCCCGGAGACCCGCGGCATCCTCCTGCTCCTGATCGTCCTGCCGTTCTGGATTTCGTTCCTGTTGCGGGTGTATGCATGGATGGGGCTGCTCAATAACTACGGCATCATCAACAGCTTCCTGATGTGGCTGGGCATCATCGACCAGCCAATCCAGATCATGTTCACCGATTTTGCAATCTTCATCGGCATGACTTACTCCTACCTGCCGTTCATGGTGTTGCCTCTGTATGCCACGCTCGAACGCATGGACCTCGACCTTGTCGAAGCTGCGCAGGATCTTGGTGCCTCGAGGACCCAGGCTTTCTGGGACATCACCTGGCCGCTGGCCAGGCCCGGCGTCATCGCAGGCTGTTTGCTGGTATTCATCCCGGCCATGGGCGAGTACGTCATCCCTTACCTGCTGGGTGGGCCGGAATCGCTGATGATCGGCCGCGTTCTCTTTGACGAATTCTTCGCCAATCGCGACTGGCCACTCGCTTCCTCGGTGGCAATCGTACTGCTGCTCATCCTCGTGGTCCCCATCATGGCACTGCAGCGCTACCAGGCGCGCGATACGGAGAACGCCTGATGCATGGCAGATCGCGATTCCTGCTGAGCGTGCTGTGTTTCGGCTACGCGTTCCTCTACATCCCGCTCATTTCCGTCGTGGCTTACTCGTTCAACAAGTCGAGTCTCGCGACTGTATGGGGCGGATTTTCACTGCGCTGGTACGCGGAGCTGTTAGACAATGACCAGGCCCTGGACGCGTTGCTTCTGAGCCTGCGGGTCGCGGCTACATCCGCCACGTTCGCGACGATCCTGGGCACCATGGCGGGTCTCGCGCTCGCCCGTTTTGGAAGATTCCGCGGGCGCACCCTGTTTTCCGGAATGATCATATCGCCGCTGGTGGTGCCCGAAGTCATCACGGGCCTGTCGCTGCTGCTGCTATTCGTCAGTCTCCAGCAACTCATCGGCTGGCCGGGGCATCGCGGGTTTTCGACCATCACGATCGCCCACACGACTTTCGCGATGGCTTACGTTGCTGTCGTCATCCAGTCACGTCTTTCGGCGATGGATGAATCGCTGGAAGAGGCGGCAATGGACCTCGGTTGCAAACCGATGCGTGTCGTCTTCGACATCACCGTGCCCCTTATCGCACCGGCCATGATTGCCGGTTGGCTGCTCGCATTCACGTTGTCCCTCGACGACCTCGTTATTGCGAGCTTCGTATCGGGGCCCGGCGCGACCACGCTGCCGATGTACATTTTTTCGAAGGTGAAACTCGGCGTAACGCCGGACATCAATGCGCTGGCCTCGCTGATGATCCTGTTCGTTAGCCTGGGCCTGGTCGTAGCCTGGATAACCGTACGAAGACGGAAGTCTTAAGTGACTTCGCAGGTGCGGTGAGCTACGGTCTACCGAGTTCGCTCAGCACCCATTCAATCCAGCTACGCTCGAGGCTTTCCTGTTCGGAGAAGGGGCCAGGCTTGTAGTACTTCGAATTCACGCCCTTCCAGTTGTTGACGATGATCGTCTTGTCGGCATGGGTCGTCACATCCCAAAGCCAGACCAGCTCGTCAACATCGTAATCCTTGCCTTCCTCGGCATCGCCGCGAACGAGCCAGTAGATCTCGCACATGCTGTTTTCGTGGTCGACGGGCGAGAATACGTAGGCCACGGCGTGGTCCGAATAGACAAGCAGGAACGAGAATGGCCCGAAAGCGAAGTCGGAACCGCCGCCGTCATAGTCGGTTAACTCACCGAGCAACGGTGCAACCGGCTGTCCGTCCTTGCTACCGGTCAGGTAACCCTCGAACAACGCAGTACGTGAATACTGGTAGCCCATCTCGCCTGGCGGCTGTTCGTTGTCGTATGCCCAGACCTCGATGTTGCGAAGCCCGCAGGCTTCCATCTTGTCGAGCATGTGATCCTGCAGCGGCCCGCGGCGGCGGCGATCGACCATCAGGGTGTGCATCAGCGCATACTCGGGGTGCGACGTCGCACAGTGGTAGCACTCCTGGTAATTCTCGACGGCAAGCTTCCAGTTGGCCGGGATATCGTACGCCCTGTATGCGGCGACCTTGAGGTTTTCGAAATCGAACATCGCCAGTGGCTCCGCCATGTCGCGACGGCAGCTCTCGACGCCCGGTGGGTCGTCGGAAAAACACACAAACAGCAAGCCACCGATGACCTCCAGCGAGACCTTGTTGAGGCCATACTCCGACTTTTCGAAGTCTGATGGCATGCTGCGCGCCGCCGTCAGGTTGCCGTCAATGTCATACATCCAGCCGTGGTACGGACACGAGAACTTGCGTGTGTTGCCCTTGTCTTCGAGGCACACCAGCGAACCACGATGGCGGCACACGTTGGCGAATGCTTTCAGCTCACCGTCACTGCCGCGCACGATGATTGCGGACTCCTTGCCCAGGTTGAAAACCTTGAAGTCGCCGGGCTCCGGCAACTCGGACTGGTGCCCGGCCAGGATCCAGTTGCGATTGATGATGCGTTCGATTTCGAGTTCGTAGATATCGGGATCGGTATAGAACTGCTGGTCGAGCGAATAGCCTGGCTTCTGTTTGGCAATGAGTCTGTCGAGCGATTCCATTCCGCGGGAAGATAGCACAGCGTCCCGGGTGGAACGCAATCCCGGCGCGGCAAGTACCTATTCTCAGCTTCGTAGCGCAAGCGTAGGTTTGAGATGTACCTGCGATGGGAGGTGATATTGTGCCTGAGGTTTCCGCAAGAAACCGTCTCGTTGATCTCGATACGAGCAGGCCTGTCTGGGAACGCTTTTTTACGGTCGCGCCACTCGTCCTCATCGGTACGACCGACAAGGACGGATCTCCGGATTTCGCACCAAAACATATGGTTACGCCGATGGGGTGGCAGAACTTCTTCGGCTTCGTCTGTTCGCCAGGCCATTCCACCTGCAGCAACATCCAGCGCACCGGCGTGTTTTCTGTCAGCTATCCCAAGCCCTCGCAGATCCTGTTCTCGAGTCTTGCAGCATCACCGCGCCAGGACGGGCACAAACCCGTACTGGACTACTTCACGACGTTTCCCGGCCAGACCGTCAATGCGGCGCTGATCGAGGAGGCATACCTGTATTTCGAATGCCGCCACCACAAGACGGTGGACGGCTTCGGGGACAACTGCCTGATTACCGGTGAGATTGTCGCCGCCTACGCGGAGCCCGAGTTCCTGCGCTCCAGCGAAATCGATGATCAGGAGCTGCTGCACGAGTCGCCATTGCTCGTATATATCGCACCGGGGCGCTTTGCCGCCATCGAGCGCTCCAACGCGTTTCCGTTCCCGGCCAATATGAAGAAGTGACGTGGGCAGGAAGCTTGCCAGCCAGGTGCTCAATCACATCCAGGCACAACAAGATCTGCTTATCAGCCTGATGCGCGACCTGGTCGTCGCGGAGTCACCATCATCCGAGCCCGCGGTTCACGAGCGTGCTCGCCATGTCTTCATGTCGGCCCTGATCGAGCTCGGTTTTCACGTGGTTGAGACTGGCCACGTCGATGGGCCTCGACACGTTTACGCCCGGCCCGCGATTCGTGACAGGCAATTGCCGCTGCAACTGCTTGTCGGGCATTACGACACGGTCTGGCCCGTCGGCACGGTCAGTGACAGACCGTTCACGGTCGACGGAAACATCATCCGCGGCCCGGGCACGTTCGACATGAAGGGCGGCCTGGTGCAACTCGTTCTTGCCCTGAAGACCCTGCATGATCTTGAACTCGAAACCAAACTCGTGCCGCTGGTATTCGTCAATGCCGATGAAGAAATCGGCAGCCGAACCTCCACCGCATACATCCGGCGGTTCGCCGCGCTCGCGAATCGCGCACTTGTCCTCGAGCCCGCGCTCGGCGAGGAGGGCAAGCTCAAGACCGAGCGCAAGGGTATTGGCCGCTTCACGATTACCGTACATGGCAAGGCGGCACACGCAGGCCTGGACCCGGCCTCCGGCGCCAGCGCGATCCTCGAGCTGTCGCACGTCATTCAGAAACTCTTTGCGATGAACGAGCCTGACAAGGGTATAACGATCAACGTTGGCACCGTGGACGGCGGTGTGCAGCCCAATGTGATCGCACCGCACAGCACGGCTGTTGTCGATGTTCGCGTACCGACGATCGCGGACGGCGACCGTATCGAAAAGCTGATCCACGGTATCGAACCGCAAACGCCGGGTGTGCGCATTCGTGTCGAGGGACGCATCGGCCGGCCGTCGATGGAGTCGACACCACGCAACGAAGCATTGTGGCGCCAGGCGAAGTCGATCGCCGGGGACCTCGGTATGAAGCTTGATCGTGCCAAGGTCGGTGGAGGCTCGGATGGCAACACCACGAGCCAGTACACGGCGACCCTTGACGGGCTTGGGCCGGTTGGTCATGGGGCACACGCACAGCACGAGTTTCTCTACATCGACCGGACACTCGAACGCGCGGCGCTGCTGACAATGCTGCTGCTCGCGCCGCCGACAGAGATCATCGCGCTCGAGGAGGCCGGATGACACAGACCTTCCTCGCATCACTGGCACGCATCGCGGACTTCGACAGGAATCCCTACGATATCCGGGCTCTTGATCGCTCGGAATGGAATGCCGGTGACTACGTGATCACTGAAGTTGCGGGTGAACGTAGCGATCTTTACGTCATCGAGTCCTGTACAGGTGAAATGCTGCCGGTAAAGGCCGGCGACCATGTCATAGGCGCCCTCGGAGATCGTGCCGGAACCCTTGAGGGTGTCGGGAGTTATCTTGATGTCCGCAAGGGAGAGATGCATGCAATGACCGGTGCCGGCCTGCTCGGGCGCTTCACTTCTTACTCGATCCTCCTGCCGAAACCGCTGGCATTGCGTTATCGCGGCCACGTTGTCCGCGAAGGCCGCAAGGTCACGATGAAGCACTTCGCGATCGAATTGCACAAAGGCGAGTTCGATGTGCCCACGATTCTGATCATCGGCACTTCGATGTCGGCAGGCAAGACCGTCACCGGCCGACGTGCCTGCGAGATTCTCTCGCGAGCCGGTCTCGATGTCGTCGGCGCAAAACTGACGGGCGCCGGCCGCTATCGCGACATCGTGAGTTTCAGGGCTGCCGGCGCAAGCCGCATTTTCGACTTCGTCGACATCGGGTTGCCGTCGACGGTCGTACCCGAAGAGGAGTTCCGCCAGGCAATCCGGCCACTGTTGAGTCACATCGGCAGTCTCAAACCGGACTACCTCGTCGCGGAAACCGGTGCATCCCCTCTCGAACCCTACAATGTCGGACCGGCTATGGACGAACTTGGCGACAATATCGTCTGCATCCTGCTTGCCGCGTCGGATCCGTATGCAGTTGTCGGCGTCGAAAAGGCATTCGGTGTAAGCCCGGACCTCGTTACGGGGCCCGCGGCCAATACATCGGCAGCTGTCGCGCTGGTCAGAAAACTCGCCGGCCACCCCGCGATCAATGTCATCGACAGGAGCACCCTGCCCGAATTCGCCGCCTTCCTGGAGAGCAAGCTCGGCCGCGAGCTGCCCACAACAGGACCGTCATCACCTAATCATCACCCAACCATCACCCAATTTCCGCTGAGAGGCGGATGATGAGACTCGTGGAGGACACGAAGGAGAACGCAATGAAATACCGATTCCTTTTCGTAGTGCTGCCGCTGGTGCTCGCTGGATGCACATCGCTATGGATGGGCCCCGGTTACGAGAAGACTCGCGAAGGAGCAAGCAGCAGCCTCGTTGATTATCTGTACCCTAACGGTGAAATCCCGCCCGGCATAGCGGAGCAAATCCCGCAAATCAGCCTGCCCGCGACAGTTGGCATCGCATTTGTGCCGACTTACGGACAACAGGACATTACCGCGAAGGAGAAACAGGAACTTCTCGAGCAGGTAGCCGAAGGCTTCAGAGACCGCGACTATGTAGATTCGATCGTCTCTATCCCCGACCATTACCTGCGCTCGACGCGCGGTGTTACAGGAATGCAGCAGGTCGCAGCCCTGTATGGTGCCGACATCATGGCCCTCGTCTCTTACGACCAGGTTTCTTTCTCGGGTGAACGGGACAGCGCCATACTTTACTGGACCATCGTGGGCGCGCTCGTGGTCAAGGGCAACACGAACGAAGTGCAGACAATGATCGACACCGCCGTGTTCGACGTGGGCACCGGCAAGCTCCTGTTCCGCGCGCCCGGCATGCACCGGGATCAGATCAACTCGACACTGATGGACAACAAATCCGATCTTCGCAAGATGCGCAGCGCGTCATTTGTTTCTGCGACTGATGACATGGTCGTCAATCTCGACACGGAACTGGCCGGCTTCCAGGAGTCAGTCCGTGGCGGGACCAAGGCAGAGGTTCAGTGGCGTGAGGGATACGGCGGCGGCGCGGTGTCGTGGCCACTTCTCGCGTTACTGGCCGGTACCTTGCTGGTCCGCAACAGGCGGCGGGACTAGCCACTTCGGCGCGACCGCGATCGGTGCTGCCAGGGAATTGAGAAACGCCTCGAGCTGGGTGAGCTCTGTTGCATTGAGGCCGAGCGGCTTTGCCTCGTTGTGGCCGATCATGGCAAACGGCGCTTCATTGTAGTGCTCGAGAACCTCGGCAAGCGTGTACATCTGCCCTTTGTGCATATACGGCTGGGTCTTCTCCAGATTTCTCAGTGACGGCGTGCGAAACGCGCCAAGCACCTCGAATCCACTGCGCGCGAATTCGAGTTCCGGGCAGGCATGCGTGGCGGCATCGCTGTAGTCACCCTTGCAATTGAACGGGTCCTCGAGCACGAGGCGCACGCCTGCCGCCCTGCCCTTGTCCGGCACCTCTCCAGGGGATGACAGAACGCCCGTATTGTGAAACTCGTCATTCGTGAACAACGGACCGTTGTGACACTGGGTACATGCCGCCTTGCCGATGAACAGGCGCAGGCCGGCGCGCTCGTCATCGTCATACAACTCCGCCACCTGGTCGGCGTCGTCAGCGAGCACTGCCGCAACATAGTCATCGAAGCGTGAAGGCCCGGGCAAAATCAGGCGCTCATACGCAGCAAGTGCCTTGCCGATGTTGGCGAACATCTCATTGACGTTTCTCTCGTCATCGAGATTCGGGACCGTGCCAAAAAGCGCTTCGTACTGTTTGCGAAACTGGCGGTTCGACGCGACAGCATTGACCGCATGCTCGCGGCTACCGCCGTGCTCCGCCGGATCCTCGATAGGCGACAACGCCTGTGACCACTGGCTGTCACGACGGCCGTCCCAGTATTGCCAGGGGCTGTAGACCGAACCCACGATGCTCCTGGTATTGCGTTTCGATTCACCGACGCCGCGCCCTTTTCGCATTCCGTCCGTGAAACGCAATTCCGGGCGGTGGCATGTGGCGCAGGAAATCTGCTTCGATGGGCTCAGATCCGTACTGAAAAATAGCTCGTGCCCGAATTTGGCGGCACGCGGGTCGTCGGCAACAGCATTTGTCGGGTCCGGGGGCAAGTCAGGCAGGCTACCCAGCCACAGTGACTGCAGTAAGACCTTTTCGGCGTCACTCCAGTTGTCGCCAGGCGGAGGCCAGATTCGAGACGCCGCCACCGAAAGCACGATGGTCGCCAGCACAACCACCCAGTAGATAATCTTGTTCACAGGTCCAGAACGATGACGACCGTGTCGCGGCGCCCATTGGCCTCGATCTCGATCGACATTTCCCAGCGGCCGTTCATGTGGAATCTCAGGCCCTCGAGCCTGTATCGACCTTCACCGAGTTCCGCCGTCACGCGGGGCCTCGTCGGCATGCCGTGATCGTGGGCGGGCATTCCACCGCTTACGTCGATATCGGCGCCTGTGACGGGCTGTCCATCGCTGGTGATCGTGAGGACCCAATGATGCATGCGGTTGATGGCGATCGGGTCAATCGAACTCTCGTAGCTCACCTCGTAAATATTGCGCTTCGACACCCACTCCTCGGCCGTGGCGTCGGTGACCGGCAGCGCCAGTATTAGCAGGATTGCGGCGACGACACTCCTGGCGCGCCAGCGTTTCAACCGCCCGCTCATAACGAAATACTGGAACTGTATGGCAAGCAACAGGACGATGATCACGGGCCAGAAACCGAATCCCGTGTAGCCCACCTCGAACGGGAAAACGGCGCGGTAGATTGTCTCGTCACCGTCGACGTTTGCCGTCACGACACCGATGAAGTGACCCTCTTCCTGGAAATCGTGGATAACCATCAACACGTCCGGATCAATGGTCGGTTCGCGGTAGAAGACCGTCACCGCATCGATGTCTTCAATTTCGGCGACGTCCTCCCAGCGCGCGAAGCGCCCTTTGCCGGTTACGTCCCGAATAATCCGGAAGTCGACAGCCGCTGTCGCGAGGCTGTCGTGCAGGTACTCCATGACGAATACACTTTCGGTTGCGTTAGGCAGGTCCTCGCAATACTCCTTGTGGCCGTCGATCAACGGCTGGTAGATCTTGAAGTGCCCGCGCAAATAATTGACCTTGATAACACACAGGTCGTCTTCCTCGACGACCCCGCCATGGGCGAAGGCCGGTTGCATGCATGACGTCGCGAACCATGCAGCTAGCAGGCAGAGCAAATAACGCTTCATGAACAGGCAATTCTGCCGCAAAATGCCGTCCTCATGAACGGTAAATTGCTATTGCTCCTGTTTCTTTGCCCGCTGGCGCTGGCGGGGCCGCTCGACCCGCTTGCGCACGGACTCGGCGACGTCTTTCGCGCAACTCCCGGCCCGGGCTGGGCTATCGAGGACGGCATACTGAGTCCCGCGCGCAGCGAGGACAGTGGCTTCGTTGTTTCGACAGCAAGGTACACGGATGTCGAGATTACGCTCGAGTTTCATCCTGAAGCCGGGACCAACTCGGGGGTCTTTGCCCGCTGTCAGCAAACTGAGGATATCAACCCGGTACAGTGCTACGAGTTCAATATCTGGGACGCGCACCCCAATCAGCAATTTCGCACCGGTGCCATCGTCACGCTTGCACCGCCGGTCGTGATTGTCGACACAGAAGACAAATGGAACACGATGCGCGTTCGTGTCGAAGGCCCGCGCCTGCGTGTCTGGATCAACGACTCGCTGACGAATGACATTGAAAACGACAAGCTGACTGACGGCTTCATTGCGCTCCAGTATGGGGGCGCCAGTGGCATGGTCAGGTTCAGGAATATCCGGATCAACGAGCTGCCGTGATTTCGTCGAGGCCCTGGATGAGCTGGTCCCAGGTTTCCGGGTCAATGGCCTGCTTGAGATCCGCATAGGCCGACGCGACCCGTGGCATGATCTCGTCCTCGAGGGCCGCCCCCTGTGATGTCAGCACGATGTTGATCTTGCGCCGATCGGACTGCGAACGCTGCCGGTTGACGAGGTGGGCACGTTCCAGGCGATCGATGATGCCCACCAGGCTGGGGGCCGGGATCAGCGTGATCCTGGCGAGACGGTTCAGCGTTACAGCGTCGAGTTCCCACAGCACCCGCAGCACTCGCCATTGCTGCTCGGTCAGGCTGAAATCGTTGAAAATCTTACGAAACCTTGGCATAACCGCATCAAGCGCACGATACAGCATCATCGGCAGCGAACGGCTGAACTGGTCAATCGCCATTTGAGCACCATTTCATTTAACTGTGTATTATTAATATATTAATTAAAATGCGATTTCAATCAATCCGGGCATCGATGTGAGCGAGGACAAGGCCAAAGGCCTGCGCCAGGCACTGGGCAAATTCGCCACAGGCGTCACGGTGGTGACCTGCCACGGAGCGAAAGGCCCGTGTGGCATTACGGCCAACAGCTTCAGCTCGGTTTCGCTGGAACCGCCGCTCGTGCTGTGGAATATCGCCAAGGTGTCGAATTCGCTGCAGGCCTACCTCGTTGCGGAGCACTTCGCGATCAACGTGCTTGGCGCCGGGCAACAGGAAATCTCGCATCACTTCGCACAGGCCGACCATACGCGATTCAACGGCATCGACTACGACGTATCGGAACACGGCGTGCCGCTGATACCCGGATCCGTCGCCTGTTTCGAGTGCCGGACGCATCAGGTCCATGACTGCGGCGATCACTACATCATCATTGGTGAGGTCGATGCGTTCCGCTGCAACGGTGACGAACCGTTGCTGTTCTACAGTGGCGGGTATGTTGCGCTGAAATAGCCGCGATTCGGTGCAGGCCGCTTACTCATGCCGCAGCGCATCGATCGGGTCGAGCTGCGCCGCCCGGCGTGCCGGCCAGATTCCGAAGATGATGCCGATGGCCGCGCTGAAACCGAATGCCGTAGCGGCAGACTCTACCGTTACGACCGTTTGCCAACCGGCAAATTTCGCGAGCAATGACGCAAGCGATGCACCGACTACAAGCCCGAGCAGCCCACCGAGCAGGCACAGGGTTGTCGACTCGACGAGAAACTGCAGCAATATGTTGCCGCGCGTCGCACCAAGGGCCTTGCGGATGCCGATTTCGCGAGTGCGCTCCGTGACCGTCACGAGCATGATGTTCATGATGCCAATCCCTCCGACCAAGAGACTGACACCGGCTATGCCCGCGAGCAGGTAAGTGAATACTTCCGTCGCTTCCTGGCGTGATTCCACGAATTGCTTGCGGTCGACGACGGAGAAGTCGTTGTCCGCGCCGGGCTGGATCTTGTGCTCTCGCCGCAGTACGCGTTCGATCTCGAGCGTGGCCTGCTCGATCGTCGAATCGTCCGCCACCTGGATGGCGATTTCCTCGACATACTCGCTGCCGGTCACCCGGAACTGGGCCGTGCTGAGTGGAATCCAGACAAAACCGTCCGGATTGCGCCAGCCGGACGATCCCTTTGTATCCATGACACCTATGACCGTGAACGGGATCGATCGAATCAGGATTTCGCGGCCGATCATGGAGGCGGCATCGGATTCGAACATGGTCGGAACATCGGCGCCCAGCACCACAACACGAGCCCTTGCCGCCTCGTCCGCCGCCGAGAACATACGCCCGTTCGCAACTGTAAATCCGTGAACATCGATGTAGTTGGGCGTGGTGCCGATCGTCGGCAGGTTCTGGTTCATGTTGCCGTACTTCACCTGGTAGCGATTGCTGATCTCGGGAACAACGGCCGCAAAATGCTGTGTCCCCATCAGCAACGCCTCGGCATCGTCGGTCGTCAGTGATTGACGGTCACGCGCGACGCCGCGCTGGAACCAGCTCGCAGAATTGATCTCGAGGATATCGCCACCGAATGCCGCCATCTGCTCGTCAATCGCGCGTTGCGCGCCCGTACCGAGCGCAACCATCGTGATGACAGCACCAACGCCAATGATGATGCCGAGCATCGTCAATGTGGCGCGGAACAGGTTACTGCGGATGGAAAGTAACGCGATACGGAATGTTTCCGAGATAAGCATGCCGGTGCCTAGTTGATCCCCGGGACTCCGCCAATGCGCCGCGAGATCCAGCGCTGCAACTCCTGCTGGGTCTCGACCAGGTGCGTGCTTGGCAGGATCAATACTGTCTCGTCAGGCTGCAAGCCCTCGGCAATCTCCACCCGATCGAGATCAGTGATGCCGGTAACGACATTGCGGAATTCGAACGTACCGTTGTTATCGGCCACCACCCAGAAGTGCCCCCCAAACCGATAGTCGGAACCTGACGACCCTCGGGGACGATTGCTATTCGAGCCACGCAGCGCATCGCGAATAACTGCCTCGTCGATGCCGAGAATCGTTGCCGTCGACCTGAGGTCTCGCGATGTGCGTAATGCCATGATCGGCACCGCCATGACATCCTCGCTACGAGCGATGCGCACATCGACCTCGGCGTTCATACCAGGCATCAGCAAGCCATCGGAATTATCGATTGAAATAAGGACAGCAAACATCGTGACGTTTTGCTCGAGGACGGCTTGCGGCTCTATCTTGAGGACCTTGCCGGGAAATGGCTGGTTTGGATAAGCAGCAACAGAAACGACTGCATCCATACCGGGCCGGACCTTACCGATGTCGGTTTCGTCGACCAGGGCACGAATCTGCACTTCGCCGAGATCCGCCATTGTCAGTAGCAGGGACCCACCCGAGTAGTCCTGTGTCGGTGACGAGATCACCTGCCCTTTCTCGACCGGCTTCTGGATGATCGTGCCACTTATCGGCGCGCGAATGTCCGTGTCGTCGACAGCAATCTGGGCGTTTTCGACACTGACCCGCGACGTGACGACCATGGCCTCGGCGTTAGCGAGATCCAGTGCCGCCTGCTCGAGATCCGCCTGCGTGAATGTGCCCTGTGCCAGCAGACTCTCGGCACGCTCCATTTGCGATTGCGCGATTTCGCGCCGTGAGTTGGCCGCCTTCAGTTCCGCCTCGGACTGGTCCAGGCGATTCCGGACCGTGCGCGGATCGATGCGCACGAGCCGTGCGCCTTCCTCCACATAGTCGCCAGTCTCGACGAACAGTTCGAGCACCTCACCTGACGCCTTGGATTTCACTTCCACGGTCGCCAACGGCTCGACAACTCCCGCCGAACTGACGCTGACCTCGATCGTGGCCTGCCTGACCGATGCCGTCTCATACATCGGCGCCATGTCTGTTTCCGCGCCGCAGGCCACAACCACGAGACTGGCGAGAATGATTGATGTCTTCTTCAACTTGTTGCTCCGTTGATTGAATCGCTGACAACCTTGCCATCGCTGAGCCAGATGACGCGCTCCGCATGGTCAGCAATATCTTTTTCATGCGTCACGACGATGAGTGTGTTCCCCGCTGCCTGCAACTCGTCGAACAGTGACATGATCTCGACGCTGGTCGCGGAATCGAGGTTTCCCGTTGGCTCATCCGCCAGCAGGATGCTCGGGTTGGTCACCAGCGCCCGCGCAATCGCGACGCGCTGCCGCTGGCCGCCCGACATCTCCGAAGGTCGGTGGTCCATGCGGTCTGCAAGTCCCACAGTTTCGAGCGCCCGTTGCGCGCGCTCGTCCCGCTCTTTCTTTTTTATGCCCGCATAAATCAGCGGCACCTCGACATTGGCAAGCGCCGTGTGTTTGGGCAGCAGGTGAAAGGTCTGGAACACAAAACCAATCTCGCGGTTGCGCGCGCCGGCGAGTTCGTTGTCGGTCATGTCGGAAACACTCTGGCCGTTGAGCCAGTACTCACCACCCGTCGGCGTGTCCAGGCAACCGACGATATTCATCAGTGTCGACTTGCCGGAACCCGACGCGCCCATAATGGCAACGTACTCGTTGCGCGCGACCACCAGGTCCACACCAGCCAGGGCATCGACATGTGTCTTGCCCATCTGGTAGCGTCGCTGCACGTTTTCGAGGTGTATCACCTCGTCCGTGCCTGTTTGCGGTAAAGCTTCCTGCGCTTGCATTCCTGTGCCGACCGATTGCCCGAATTACTCAGTTTAAAGCACCGCGCCGTCTCGCCGCCTGACTCTGCGGAAATCTTTAGAAATCTTTACAGTCGCGTCGGCGACAGGCAACTGTTATAGAATCGGCCGAATCGCGATTAACAGGCGGACACGACCATTGGCAAAACCCGGTAACACAGGCATTCGCCGGATCATTCGAGCAACCCGCTTCTCTGCGCAGGGGTTCGCCAGCGCCTGGAAACACGAGGCTGCGTTTCGGCAGGAACTGGCTCTTGTCGTCGTTTTGACGCCGGCCGCCTTCTGGCTTGGCCGTTCTATACTGGAAACAGCCTTGTTGATTGCCGTGCTATTACTCGTCCTGATCGTCGAGCTGTTCAATTCCGCCATCGAGGCGGC
>JARRLQ010000031.1:2673-25380 GCA_037386905.1 Woeseiaceae bacterium | reverse complement strand
GGAATCTCTATGGCCGCGGCGCAAGCGAAATGCAGGGGCGGGTAGCATCGAGCGTCTATGCGGGAGCGCTGATCCGCCAGCGCGGCGTGCCGGAAGACGTCACCGTGCTCGTGACCGCAACGGTACAGGAGGAGGACTGTGATGGCCTTTGCTGGCAGTACATCGCCAATGAGGACGGCATTCACCCCGAGCTTGTCGTCATTACCGAGCCGACCAGCCTGCGCGTCTATCGTGGCCATCGCGGGCGCATGGAGATGGAGGTCCACACGTCCGGCGTCTCGTGTCACGGTTCGGCACCGGAACGCGGCGTTAACGCGATCTACAAGATGGCGGGCATCATTGCTGATATCGAAGCGCTCAACGAACGCCTCGAGCCACGCGAACCGCTCGGCAAGGGCACCGTAACCATCAGCGAGATCCGGTCGACGTCGCCGAGCCTTTGCGCAGTTGCGGATGGCTGCACGATTCATCTCGACAGGCGTCTCACGGTTGGCGAGACCGAGGAGACTTCTGTTGCCGAGATCGAGGCGCTGCCCTCCGTGAAGGCTGCCGAGGCAACGGTCACCGTGCTGGACTACAACGTTCCCAGCTACACGGGACTCGAGTACCCGACGCGCAAGTACTACCCGACCTGGGAGCTCCCGGCAGACGCCCCCGGCACGCGCGCGGCAGTCGCCGCCCATCGCAATGCATTCGATGAGGAAGCCGAAGTGGGCTTCTGGGTGTTCAGTACAAACGCGGTAGCCACCGCGGGCATGTCGGGTTTCCCGACGATCGGCTTTGGGCCCGGCCACGAAAAATTTGCGCATGCACCCAACGAGCAGGTGGAGGTCGAGCATCTCGTGCGCGCATCTGCATTCTATGTCGCGCTTGTTGACACATTCGCAAACACCCCCAACGAGGAGGCATCCACGTGACCACGACTTCCAGATCAATTCCCAGCCACCTGAAAGGGCGCGACTGGCTGATGACCCAGGACTGGTCCGTTGACGAGATCGAGACGGCACTCGATGTTGCCGACCAGCTCAAGGCCGAGTTCAAGGGCGGTGTGCCGACATTGCACCTCCCGCACAAGACGGCTTTCCTGATTTTTTTCGACAAGTCGACCAGGACGAGGAACTCGTTCGAAGCGGGCATGACACAGCTCGGCGGGCACGCACACTTCATCGACTCGGAGACCTCGCAGATTGCACATGGCGAGAGTCCCAAGGACATGGGAATAATTCTCTCCAGTTACGGGCACGGCATCATGATTCGCCATGATCTCGTGCCGGGCGAGGGGCAGAGTTACATGCGCGACGTCGCCAAGTGGTCGAACATTCCGATCATCAACATGCAGTGTGATGTCGACCATCCTTGCCAGACGCTGGCCGACCTGATGACGATCCGCGAGGAGTTTGGCAAGGACCTGTCCGACCTGAAGATTGCCGTGTCGTGGGCTTACGCACCGAGCTACGTCAAACCGATGTCGGTTCCGCAGGGCCTGATCATGCTCATGACGCGTTTCGGTATGAACGTGACGCTGGCTCATCCGCCCGAGTACACGCTGATGGACGAGCCGATGCGGCTTGCAAGGGAAAATGCAGGGCAGTCGGGCGGCAAATTCGAGGTCGTGGACAGCATGGAGGAGGCGTTCGCCGACGCCGACATCGTCTACCCGAAGAGCTGGGGCGTCGAAGCACTGTTCAGCAGACCCGACGAGGCGATGAAAGTCGCCCAGCAGTATCGCGGCTGGATCTGCGACGAAGACATGATGGCCCGGGCGAAGGAATCGGCAATCTACATGCATTGCCTGCCCGCGGATCGTGGCTGCGAAGTCACCGATGCCGTCATCGACGGTCCACAGTCACGCGTCTACCCGGAAGCCGAGAACCGCCTGCACACAGCCAAGGCGCTCATGGCCCTGACGATGTAGGACGTTGCATGAAACCTCTCGTTGTTATCGCCATTGGCGGCAATTCCCTGATCACCGATGCAGAGCACATGACGGTCGTCGACCAGTATCGTGCTGCAGGCGAGACGGCATCGCACATCGCGCCGATCGTCGAGGCCGGCAACCGGGTCGTGGTTACACACGGCAACGGACCGCAGGTCGGTTTCATACTGTTGCGCTCGGAGCTGACTCGCGATGTGTTGCACCAGGTGCCGCTCGCAAACTGCGTTGCGGATACCCAGGGCTCGATCGGAATGCAGATCGCACAATCGCTGCAGAACGCGTTTCGAAAACTCGGCAGCGAGCGGCAATGCGTGGCCATCGTCACCCAGGTCCTCGTGGACCCGGAAGACCCGAGCTTTACGAACCCCACGAAACCCATCGGCCCGTTCATGAGCGAAGCCGAGGCCCGGCAGCGTGAGGAGAAGGATGGCTGGGTGGTTGCCGAAGACGCGGGCCGTGGCTGGCGCCGCGTGGTGCCGTCGCCGGCCCCGCTCCGGATCCTCGAGATGCCTGTTATACGGGCGCTGGTTGAAAGTGACACGATTGTCGTTGCGGCAGGCGGAGGTGGAATTCCCGTTATTCAGAAACCCGATGGCTCGTTGCGGCCACGACCCGCAGTCATCGACAAGGATGCGGCATCCTGCCTGCTCGCAAGGGAGCTGGAGGCAAACGTGCTGATCTTCTCCACTGACGTCGACAAGGTTGCCCTGAACCGCGGTACGCCGGAGCAAACGGAGATCGATCGCATGACGGCCGCTGAATGCAGGCAGTACCTCGACGAAGGCCACTTCGCCGTAGGCAGTATGCGACCAAAGATCGAGGCCGCACTCGCGTTTCTCGGTGGCGGTGGCGAGAGAGTCATCATCACGCAACCGCATCACCTCGGAGAGGCGATGCACGGAGGGCAGGGCACGCACATCGTGCCCTGACGCCACCATGAACGGATACCGCTGCATCGCCTGCAATACTGAACAGGGTGTCGACTTTGCCGGGTTTACCTGCCCCGCATGCGGCGGCAACCTCGATGTCACTTATGATTATGCGGCGATCGAAGCGGGCTTCGGCGCCGGCGGGGGGATGTTTCGCTACGAGTCCCTGTTGCCGTGTTCCGATCCCGGCACAACGCTGCCACTGAGAATCGGTGGCACACCATTGTGCCGTGCACAACGGCTGGGTACATCAGCGGGACTCGAGAACGTGTGGCTGAAAGACGAGACCGGCAATCCGAGTTCCTCGATCAAGGACCGCGCGAGCGCCGTTGCACTGTTGCGAGCGGTCGAAATCGGCGCAGATGCGGTAGCGGTCGCCAGTACCGGCAACGCGGGTTCATCAACGGCGTGCGTAGCTGCGGCCATGGGGCTCCGTGCTGTTGTCTTCGTGCCGGAGAAAGCACCGGCGGCGAAACTTACGCAGTCGCTTGCCTATGGCGCCACGGTGCTTGCAGTCCGCGGTAGCTACGATGACGCGTATGACCTTTGCCTGCGCGAGTGTGACAAGCATGGCTGGTTCAACAGGAGCACGGGAATCAACCCGTTTACGCGGGAGGGCAAGAAGACCGCATCCTTCGAGATGTGGGAACAAATGGGGCGGGTGCCGGATCGCGTCATCGTTCCGACCGGGGACGGCAATATCCTGAGTGGAGTCTGGAAAGGCTGGTGTGACCTGCACGCAGCCGGGCTCATCGATCGCATGCCCAGGATCGACTGCGCGCAGTCGGAAAACAGCGCCGCCATCTGCCGAACCATCAAGCGCATTCGCGAAGCGGCAACAGAACCCGATTGGCGCTCGGTTGAACTCGAGAGCGTCGCCGCGAACACAGTCGCGGATTCGATCTCGGTGGACCAGCCGCGTGACGGACTGGCAGCGGTAAGAGCAGTCATCGAGTCAGGCGGCGAAGCCATTACCATTTCCGACGAAGAGATTCTCGGGGCAATTGGCGAACTCGCCAGCACAACAGGCGTGTTTGCCGAACCGGCGGCGGCGGCGCCCTGGGCCGCCGCGAAGCGACTCGCAATTGAGGGTCGCATCGGCCGGGACGAGACCGTCGTGCTACTCGTGACGGGCAGCGGGCTCAAGGACATCCCGGCGGTCCCGGTCGGCAAGCCGACCCTGGTCGACAGGTAATACTCCCGACAGGAGGGGCGGTGGCGGGGCAAACAACAGAATCCTGGTCAGGACGGATGGCATTCATCCTGGCGTCTGTCGGCGCGGCTGTCGGCCTGGGCAACATCTGGAAGTTTCCATATACGCTCGGCAGCAGCGGAGGCAGCGCCTTCGTGCTTATCTATGTGCTGGCAATGCTGCTCATTGCGACGCCGATCATGTTGTCGGAAATGGTCATCGGGCGACACGCGCGACTGAGCGCACCTTCGGCGCTTCGCAAGGTCGCTCTCGAAAACGGCACCAGCGCCTGGTGGCAGGTGGTTGGCTGGATGGGGCAACTCGTCCAGCTTCTCGTGCTGAGTTTCTACAGCGTCATCGCCGGCTGGACGATGGCCTACCTGTTCAAGTCCGTCCGCGGCGGCCTGCACGGCCTCACACCACAGGAGATCGGACACGACTTCGACGCTTTCCTGCACGATCCGGCGTGGATGGTGCTTTGGCATTTCCTGTTCACGGCGGCAACTGTCTACATTGTTTCGCGCGGCGTCCGTGTGGGTCTCGAGCGCTTCGTCCGCGTGCTGATGCCCGGGCTGCTCCTCATGCTGGTCGGGCTCGTGATCTATGCCGCCGTGACCTTCGAGTTCGGCCAGGCTGCCGCTTATCTTTTCAGGGCGGACCTGAGCAAGATTACGCCGGGCGTCATTCTCGCCGCCGTCGGGCAGGCGTTCTTCTCTGTCAACGTTGGCGTCGGTGCAGTGCTGACGTACACGGCGTATCTGCCGAGACATGTCAGCCTGTTGCAATCGGCGATGGCCGTGGCCGTCGGGGACACGATCATTGCATTGCTGGCAGGGCTCGCCATCTTCCCGATCGTCTTCACCTATAATCTCAATCCCTCCGAAGGTCCGGGCCTGATTTTTGTCACCTTGTCGACGGCGTTTGCCTCGATGCCCGGTGGCAGCGTCATCAGCGCCGCCTTTTTCCTGATGCTGCTGTTTGCCGCACTGACCTCTTCGATATCCATGCTGGAGACAATGACGGCTCGTGCCAGCGAGATTCGATGGCTGTCGCGGCCCAAAGCCGCAGCTGCTATTGGAACGGGCACATTCCTGCTTGGTCTCGTAACGGTGCTGTCATTCTCCCGGTGGGAGTTCGTCTTTCCGCTGGGCGAGTTCGATACCTTCGCGACCAAGACGCCGTTCGACCTTATCGACTACCTCGTATCGAACATCCTGATGCCGCTCGGCGGCATGCTGTACGCACTGTTTGCCGGTTGGTGGGTCGCGCGCAAGACGCTGGTCCACGAACTGGACGTCGGTGACGGCATGCTGTTCAGGTTCTGGTTGCTGCTGACGCGTGTCGTTGCGCCGCTGGCGGTCGCCGCGGTATTTGTCTACAACCTTTCATAGGCGAAGCAGTCCCGGTGCTGATAGCAGGCACGTTCGCTTCTGCTACGATGTAACCATGAGCTTCTTTGAAGAACTCAAGCGCAGAAACGTAATTCGCGTTGGGGTGGCCTATCTCGTGGCGGCATGGTTGCTGTTGCAGGTCGTCGACGTGCTTGCGCCACTGCTCGACCTTCCCGATTGGGTGGGGCGGCTCGTATTTCTTATCCTTCTCATCGGTCTCGTGCCGGCCCTGGTTTTTTCCTGGGTTTATGAGCTTACTCCGGATGGCTTGAAACTCGAATCCGAGGTGGCGGGCGAAGCGTCGATTCCCCGGCACACGGCGCAACGATTGAATCGCCTGACGATCGCGATGCTGGTCATCGTAGCCGGCATTGTCATTGTCGACCGACTGATTCCGGAAACGGCGGAGACAACGCCATCGATTGAGGAAGTTGTCGCGGACACACATGCGGAGCCCGTCGTCGACGATCGCCCCTCGGTTGCCGTCGTGCCGTTCGTCAATACCAGCGACGACGACGCGAATGAGTATTTCGCCGATGGCATATCGGAAGAACTTCTGAACGCTCTCAGTAGTATCCGCAATCTCCGCGTGCCGTCGCGCACGTCCTCATTCACGTTCAAGAACAGCAACCAGACAGTCGCCGAGATTGGCACCGCATTGCAGGTGGAGAATGTTCTGGAAGGCAGCGTACGCAAATCAGGGGACCGGATTCGAGTTACGGTCCAGCTGGTCGAGGTAGCCACCGATACGCATCTCTGGAGTGAAACTTACACGCGTGAGCTGGACGACATCTTCGCCGTGCAGGATGAGATTACGACGTCCATCGTTGCCGCTCTGCGACTGACCCTGAACGCCGACGAGAATCGAAGCCTCCGACAGGTGTCGACGGAGAGCGCCCTGGCGTACGACGAGTACCTTCGTGGCCGCCACTACTGGCCGAAGCGCGGCGCCGAGCCGCTGCAAAGAGCCATCGAGCACTACAAGGCTGCGCTGGAGATTGATCCGGAGTTCGGCCAGGCATGGGCCGCACTGGCCGAAGCCTATGTCGTCCTTCCCGAGTACCTGCCGGGCACGACGGACATGTATTTGCCGTTGGCGCAGGAAGCGATGGATACCGCGCTGGCTTTAGATCCGGATTCTGCCCACGCACTGGCGGCCTCGGGTTATTTCAAGGCGCATTATTTCTATGACTGGGAAGGTGCAAACGCGGACCTGGAACGGGCTGTCGAGCTGGCGCCGGACTATGCGACTGGTCACCAGTTTTATGGTGAAGTACTGAATATCCAGGGCCGGCTTGACGAAGCACTGGAACAACTTCGTCTCGCGAGAGCGGCGGATCCGTTGTCTGTTGTTATCCGTCACATCCCCGGCTACTTCCTGCTTTGGCGCGAGCGCTATGACGAGGCCCTGGTGCATTACAATGATACGCTCGCGCTCGATGTTCCGTTTCGCTGGACGTACCACAACCTCGACATCTTGCATACGCTGCAGGGTAACTACGATGAGGCGCGGTATTTCACGCGCAAATTCGCAGAGCTCGTAGGGCATGATCCCGCAGCGGACCTTGCACGAATCGATGCGGTAGAGAACCCGGCGTTAAAAGAGCGCGCTCTCCAACTTCTTCGCGAGCGCACAGACATCACAGATGGCGCGTTCGGCAAGGCGCTGCATTACATGCTGCTGGATGAACACGAACTGGCGATGCAAAGCCTCGAGGCGGGGTTCCAGGCCAGGGATCCGCTCAGTTCCTATATAAACTTCATGAGCACCTACGACCCGTTGAGGGATGACCCGCGCTTCCAGGCGATGCTGCGGAAAATGAACCTGCTCTGATCAGGGTTTGAGTGCTTTGTAAAGAAACGGCAGGCTCACGTCCATGCGGTAATCGACACCAGAGTGCGTGCCATCGAATTCCTGGTACGTATGCTCGATGCCGTTCTTCGCAAGCTCTCGCGAAAGAATCCGGCAGCCGAAATGAATCCAGTACTGGTCGCGCCAGCCGCAGTCGATGAAGATGCCCTTCAGCGTTTTCAGGTTGGCACGGTACTTTTTCACGAGATAGATCGGGTCATGTGCAAGCCACCTGTTCCAGCGCGATTCGATGAACTCGCCCGTTTCGAGGTCGAGCGGTACCTTGAAGCCGTTCGGCGCTGAGGGTGCAGGGTCATAGGTTGCCGCCATGGCCACCATCATCAGCGTATGGATCTCGCGCATCGACGGGCTTTTCTTTGTTGCGAAGCTTTCCAGGAAACGTTTGATGCGGCCGTCGTCGTGGCCGGCAGGCAGATTTTCCAGTCGTTTCGGCCGGTGGTAACGGCCTGTCTTGTGTGACGGCGCCCGGTACTTCGACAGTTCCGTTAGTGATTCGGGCCAGCAGTTCTTATAAACAAATTCGAAATACGCGTCGCCCGAATGATCGGCAACGGCACCCCAGTACTTGTTGTATTTCATCGCATGGATGATGGCGGCATAGCCACCCGACGACTTGCCAAAACAGCCGCGGTGGTCGCGATCGGCGAGGGTACGAAACTCCTTGTCCACGAACGGGATCAGTTCGCGCGTCAGGTAGTCGGCATAACGGCCCATCGCACTCGAGTTGATGTACTGGTTGCCGCCCAGGGACGTGTAGCAATCGGGGAACACGATTATCGTGGGGCCCATCTTGCGTTCGTGGATCAATCGCGCCGCCTGGTCGGGGATGTTCTCGGCAAAGTTGCGCCAGTTGGTGTGCGACCAGCCGGACCCCGTGTAGCCAACAAGGTCGAACAAGACCGGGAAGCGCCGTTTTGCCGGGGCCGAGTCGTACTGCGGTGGCAGCCACACCGGGAAGCGGCGCACGTGCGGGTCGCCCAGGCGATTGCCGCGCAGCACCTTCGAGTCGTGTTCCAGGATAACGATCCTGCCGTCGTTACTGTTCACGGTCAGCTCCCTGTTCTCAACGGCACGCAGCCGGCAAATGCTTCGGCTGTATCGTTGCGCTGCCGCAGTCCCAGGTGATTACGCCAGCGTTTGTCGTGTCGGGACTCAGCACAATCGAATTGCCGCTCAGAATGGTATGCGCCTGCCCGCCATAGGTAACGACGATAACGCCGTCGTCCACAAAGATACTTGCGACGTAGTTGCCCGAGATCTGTTGCGGATCTGCAAGCCCGGCTGCCATGTTGTCCGCGGGTAAAGAACCTGTGTCCTGGTAATACTCGGTCACCGCCGCCTTGGCCCCACCGGCAAGATTCAGGCCTTCGGAAACCTGTGCGCGGATCGTGTAGTCCTGGTACGCCGGTATCGCTATTGCGGCAAGAATGCCAATAAGCATGATGATGAAAAGCGGAGCGACGACGAGCGCGACATTACTCGTGCCGCCGATACGCGCCAGCTCGATTGCCTGCTGTTCCTCGGACGAAATTATTCCTGCAACCTTGTCTGCCTTGCGCTTCGCATGTGCGAAGTAAAGTCGGTTGGCGAACATCGGCAGCAGGATGAAGGCAATGAGAAAGTACAGCCCATAATAGGCCAGCTCGCCGGCGATCGGGCTTGCGTCGACCATCAGGGTTACGAATGTGCTGAGGAAGCTCAGCGAAAACGGCAGCACGATCCAGTAGAGAAAGGCGAGTAGCCACATCTTGCGGTACAGCAACCATACCGAGCTGATGAAGAAAGCGGGCCAGTTCCACGATATGGAGCCGCCGCCGCTCTGGAACTTCTCGAACTTGCGTGCGTAGTAGTCCGTATTCTTCGGGCCGATGTAAGCCAGGGTCAGGTCGCCCTGCGGTGCTACCGCTGTCGGGCTCTGCGGGGCGCGATAGATGGAGTCGGAATCGCTTTCGTTAACGACTGGGTCATTATCGCCGGCCATGGCATACTCCTGTGACGAATGTCCCAATGGTAGCAAACATGTCAGAAGAGAATCCGTACGCTGCGCCAGAAGCCGATGTAACCGTCGACGAACCCATGAATCTCGCAACCAGGGGTGCAAGGCTTGGCGGGGCAATCATCGACATGCTGATCGCAATCGTGATCATCTGGCCGATGATGTATTTCCTTGGCTACTTTGACAGGGCGATGGAAGGCGCGACGACGATCGGAGATGAGATCGGGTTGACCGCGTCCGGATTCGTTTCGTTCCTCGTCATCCATGGTTATCTGCTGGCAACCCGCGGGCAGACGGTCGGCAAACTGGTTGCCGGTACGAGAATTGTCTCGGTCGCGGACAACAAGATCCTGCCGTTCCACAAGGTCATCCTGCTGCGCTACCTGCCATTGTGGGTCGTGGCCTACATTCCGGTGATCGGGCCGATCGTCGGGCTCATCAATCCGCTGTTCATCTTCCGCGATGATCGCCGTTGCCTGCATGACCACATCGCCGGAACGCGGGTCATCAAGGCCTGACAGCGGCGGCAGTGTCTAGAGAATACCCGCTCGCTTGATGGCGAGATAACGGTTCGTTATTGCAGCGGGCAATTCGTCACTCAGGCAGTCCTCCACGAATACACCTTTTGACTCCAGCAGCCGGTGGGACTCGCGGCGAGAGTCCAGGTAGCGGTTGGCGGCAGCGAACTGCAACGCATCGTCGAAAACATGGATATCGCTGTCGACTGATTCGTCCAGGACGCGTTCTCGCAAGCTGGCCACGATAACAACGTGGCGGCGTTGCAGCAGGTCCGTGGCAATACGCAAGTCCTCGGTGTCTTCCTCTCGCACGTTGGTCAGGATGACCACGAGCGACCGCCGGCGCTGCCTGACTGCCAGGTCTGTCGCGGCAGAGATATAGTCAATCTCGACCGCTTGCGGATGGATGTCGTAGACATGGTTCAACAGGCCGTTGATTGCCGCGGCGCCCTTGCGAGGTGCAAACCACGAACGGTCCGTTCCGGCAGTCAGGATACCGGCAGCATCACCCTGGCGCAGGGCCACATAGCTCAACAACAGCATGGCGTTCAACGTGTGGTCGAAGTGGCTCAGCGGTCCGTCCTTGGACAACATCCGCCTGCCCGTATCCAGCACGAACACGATCTGCTGGTCACGCTCATCCTGGTACTCACGTGAAATCAGGCGGTTCATGCGCGCCGTCGCCTTCCAGTCGATCGCCCGCAAGCTGTCGCCGTCCCGGTACTCGCGCAACTGGTGAAACTCGATGCCCTCGCCGCGGCGACGGCTCAGGCGCACGCCTGTCAGTTGCAGGTGGTTATCGACTTCATAGGCGAGCAGCTTCGATATCGCCGAGTAATTCGGATACACGTTGACGTCTGATGCAACATTCACGAACCGGCGTCGCGACCACAAGCCCAACCTCGAGGTGACGCGCAGCGCACAACCCGGGAACGTGACGGAACCACGTTGCTGTGGCTGCACGCGGTACATCATGTCGACAAACCGGCCCGGTGGGATGACGACATCTGCCGGCAGGCCGTCACAGAGGAAAGAATCCGGGTGGTGATCGAAGACTTGCAGCATCAGCGAACCGCGCTCACGCTCGTTATGGATGGTCAGGTGCACGTCCGTCCAGGTCATGAGCGACATGGAACCGGGCACCCGGCGCTCTATAGCTGGTGCAGCGAACCCGAAGCACGACAGCGCATCAAGCAGGGCGAATACAGCGAACAGGCCGGCAGCGAGCAGCCACAGGTAAGTCGCAGCCGGAAAAAAGGCGACCAATACCCCGCCGAGCGCCAGCACGCCGGCAAGCAGGATGATTGGCAGTCGCGGTATCACGACCGGGGCGCGTCCACGCTTTCGAGGATGTCGGCGAGAATGTCGTCCGGCCGGTACGCCTCGATCTCCAGTTCCGGCGCAAGGGCTATACGGTGCCTGAGTGCCGGCACGGCAACCCGGCGAATGTCATCGGGGGTGACGAAATCGCGGCCTTTCAGTATTGCTGATGCGCGCGCGGCGCGAATCATGGAAATGGAACCGCGCGGCCCCGCGCCCATTCGAATACCCGAGGCCTCGCGTGTCTGGCGTGCGATACGAACCGCATAATCCAGGACGACCTCATCGATTCGCGCGCTTGCAACAAACTGTTGCGCAGCGATGATCTCCGCGCAACTCATGACCGTATTCACGTCATCAGTGTAAAGCGCGTCGCCAACTCGTTCTGACGTCACGCTCGCGACGATCTTCTTTTCCGCGTCGTGGTGCGGGTAGTCGATCAGCACTTTGAACAGGAAGCGGTCGAGCTGGGCCTCGGGCAATGGGTAGGTGCCTTCGTGCTCGACCGGGTTCTGCGTCGCGACAGTCATGAATGGTGGCTGCAGAGCAGATGACTGTCCTTCGATCGTGACCTGGTTTTCCTGCATCACTTCCAGCAATGCCGCCTGCGTTTTCGCCGGTGCCCTGTTGATCTCGTCGGCGAGCAGCAGGTTGGTGAATACCGGTCCGCGCCGAATGCGGAATGTTTCGGTCTTCGGGTCGTACACGGCGTGACCGCTGACGTCACTCGGCATCAGGTCAGGCGTGAACTGGATACGCGCAAACTCGCCACCGATTGCCTTGGACATCGCTTTGACCAGCAGCGTCTTGCCGAGACCGGGAACGCCTTCGAGCAGCACATGGCCGGAGGCCAGCAGTGCAACCACGATATCGTCGACGACGTTGTCCTGACCAATGAAGGCCCGTTCTATTTCCGCTCGCATGGCCTGCACCTTCTGGTACAGCGTCGCAGCGTCAAGCTGGCCGTCCGTCATAGTTTTTTCCTTATTTGTTGCAGTGTTTTCATCAATCGCGTGAAGTCCCGGTGCTTCAGCACGTGCTGGTTGCCGAGGGCATCAAATACGACGTCGACGGGGATATCCGTCATCCTGGCGATCCACCGCGACTGTTTTTCGAGCGACAGCCGGCCAATGCCCGGGTGCCGGAACTCGGCCTCATGCATGATTGCCGCCGTTGAGCTGGCCACGAGATCGCCCACTGCCCGGTTGCGCCACGCGAAGTTTCCGGCGGCACGGACGTGCTCCATGATCGAGCGCCGCTCCATCGATTCTGGTGCGATGGCCGGGCCGAAAGCCGGCATGCGGGACCACAGCCAGAGCACGAGGGCCAATGCCAGCCCGATGACGACGTAGGAGGCATTGTCCCAGATCAACTGCCACAGCGTCGGGAAGGCGGCGTCAAAGACGAACCAGACCTTTCCCGGTGAAATGTGTCCGTCCACGGTGTCCAGCAAGAGGCGCGCGTGATCCAGCTCATCGATCGATTCGTTGTAAAAATATCTCGCGTCCGCAAACGCCGTAACGTAACCGCCGCTCCATTCGCGCCGCGCGGCAATCATTCCCTCGTCATCCGACAGGCTGGCACTCAAAGTGTCGTTGATCGTGTTCTCTAGACGCCGGAAAGTGTAGTCGAGGTCGAGCGTGTAATCGTAATCCTCACCTGTCTTGTCGATATTGGTCTTCGTCGTGCTGTCTTCGTCGTCAGGCTCGCGGGCCACGAGTGCGAAGCCGAACTGGTCGTGCAATCCTTCGGCAAACGATGATGATCCTCTTGGCGGTAACAATACGAGGTGGCCGCCATCGCTGACCCAGGAAACCAGCAAGTCGCGCTCCTCGCCAATGGCGAGCGGATCAGACGCGTGCAGTATGAGAGTGTCTTCCTGTGACGGTAACCAGCTGGATGGTTCGAAAGAATTGACTGAGCCGGATTCGATACCAACTTCCGCCAGCAGCATTTCCGCAGCCAGGAATTGATTGATCCTGGCCTCGCCGGTAAACCCGGTGTGTTCGGTTCGTGGGACCTTCTCGTGGGTACTGAGAAACCAGGCGGCGAACAGTGCACCTGCGAGGATGACCAGAAGAACGACCGTCGACTGTCTCATTGCAGTGTCCCGAAATGCCGTGGCCACTCCGCGCACAATGGCAGCACGGTATCGTCGTCAGGCGCCTGGTTGGCGTAGGCGCAGCGCATCCAGGAATTGACGATACTGCGGAAGAAATCCGAACGTGTCGTATCGAGCTTGTCGGCGACGGCGCGAACGCAGGCGGCTTCCGTTGCACTCGGTGGCAGGCGAACACCGTGATCTGCGACGGCAGTGAATACGCTGCCCCGGTAGAGAAGGCTCAGGGCAGCGCGCTTCTCGCCCGCGCGCCACAGACGCTCGACCTCGACTGAAATATTGTCCGGCAATTCGTCGGCGGTGAGCTCGCCGCCGGCAAGAAATATCCTGCGCGCCGGCTTGTCCGGCATCGTCGGCATACTCAGGAACGGCAACCAGCGATCGCGGCTCAGGAAAATGACAAGCAGCAGCAGCGCGACCCCGATCCACAGGCCGAATTCCACGATGTAGGAAATCAACTGCACGAAGTCGCCGATGGTTTCAGAAAGCCAGTCGGAGTCATTTCGTTCAGGCTGGGGTTTGGCATCGTCTTTTTCGATGCGGCGCCAGACCTCGGTTTCCGTGCTCGTCCGCATGGCTTCGCTGGACATCACGGATTCGACAGCCGGCCGCACCTGCTCGTCGCTCCAGAACCCCGGGAAACCCGGATCGTCGTAGCCGGTTTCGTCCGCTTGCTGCGCCAACGCCTGTGGGGGGAAGGCCATCAGGGGCGCAAGCAGGATCAGCACGACGGCGGCTTTGGCCAGGCCGCTGGCGCGTCGCTGCACGATGCGGCGGAATGCGACTTCGATATCCCACGCTTCGAGCTGCGTCCGGCAATTGATGTACAGGCCGAATCCTGCGCCCACGAACCATGGATGGAGCGCAGTCTGTGCGATGTAGAACACGAGCAGGCTGGCGGCTACGGCTCCACGGCTGTCGTCGAACCAGAACAGCCCGAGCCATTGCTCACCAACCGTGTCGTGGTAACCCGCCGGAATCAGGGCATAGCCAATCAGGATGATGCCCAGCATCAGCGACAGGACGAGGTGTTGATACGCCGCAGTCACGCCCATGCCGTAATTGAATATCTTCAGGTTCAGGACTTTGGAACGCGCTCGCCGGTCGGCGCCGGTCAGCCCTTCCAGCTGTGTCACGGGTATCGCCACCGAGCGCGCCAGGTGGAAACGCAATGGCGTCAGCCAGAAAATGCGATTGATCCAGGCGAGCCGGAACGCGGAACGTATCGTGGCGCGCACATCTGCACGCTCGCCAAACAGGCGCCGTGAAATGATGCGCAGTATCGGGCCGTCGGTAACGGGCTCCAGCCACCAGTACAACGTCATCGCCAGTGTCGGGTAGGGCGAATAGAAGACGGCCAGTAACGCAAGCGCCAGCATCGGCAGTGTGATCGCAAACCAGACGAGATAGATGGACCGCGCGTCGCGGCGGATCATGCGCGCGCCGAAATCCGCGGCCTCCCACTCGCCGCGCGGCCGCATCTCGACGGTTACATTGTCAAGATTCATCTTTACCCATCAGCACGAAATAGAGACCGAGCAGCAGCCAGAACAAGATGCCGACAAGGAGCTTCATGCTGAACGGAGGCCACGTCGTCGATGACCAGAACGCTTCCACAAAGGCGGCGATAACAAGCATCAATACACCGCCGTAGATCAGCGGCATGCCGGAAAGCGCCTTGAGGCGGATCGCCTGCCAGCGGGTTCGCCGGCCCGGCACGATTGCGCTGTAGCCGATCATCAGTCCGACTCCGCCGAAAATCGTAATTGCTGTCAGTTCGAACGAACTGTGGCCCACCACGAAACCCCAGAACGGCTCGGTCGATCCGACCGTGGTCAGGTGCGAGCTGACTGCGCCGAAGTAGAGCCCATTGAAGATCAGGTAAAACAGGCTGCCCAGGCCAAACAGCAAGCCACCGGCATAGGTCTGAAAACCGATGCTGATGTTGTTGTAGATGTACATGCCGAACATTGCGATATCGGTATCGGATTCGCGCTCGCGTCCGAGGACTCTGTTATCCGGGTCATACATTTCCTCGAACATCGCGACGTCGAAGGGCTCGATCAGTGAATAGATCAGTTCGGGCTGCAAGGCAACCGCCAGCGCCATGCCGAACGCGGGCAGGTAAAAAAGGGCAGTGGCTGTGAGAACGTAGCGCCAGTGGCGGCGCACGGCTGCCGGAAAGTCGCGCGCAAGAAACCAGGCGACGGCGGTGAAGACCGGCGTGCGCGTACGGTACATGTGCTGGTGGCCATCGAGCGCCAGCTGGTTGAGGCGTTGTTGCAGGCCGATGCTGTACCGACGTGCGCGGGCAATTGCGAGGTGGTGGCAGACCTTGCGGTACATGGCCGGGAAGTTCTTGCCGATCGTGGTCAGCGTGTCGTCATCGGAGCCGGCACGATTATTCGGAGTCGAAAGCGCGGCGACCCACTTCTCGAACGTGCGCCACGTCGGCGCGTGGCGGGACTCGAACGCTTCCTGTCTCATTCCGCGCGCCTCTCGCCGATCAGCCAGTTTGCGTGGCCGACAAGCCTCTTGCGATCCACGTCGCCGAGCACCGGTGACAGAATCGATGCCAGCTCCTCTGCACGTTCACTGTTCAGCAGCGAGGCCCTTTCGCCGAAACTGACGATCGCCTGTTGCTCATCAAGCGTAAGCGGCAAGGTCACCGGGACCGGGATTTCATCGCCCGGTTTGGCGGTCGCGACTTTCTTCGTCACGTGCACGACGATAGTGCCGGCCGCCAGGTCACCGAGCCGCTGGAATTGGCGGCTCACAAGTACCGAGATGCAGCCAAACGCATAGCAGCCCGGCAGGGTATCAACGAAGCGAATCAGGTTGCGTACCAGTGAGCCGGTCCAGCCAACAGGTGTGCCGTTCGCGTTCATTACCCTGAGCCCAACCGCTTTTTTTCCCGGTGTTGCGCCGTGATTGAACACTTCGAACAGCACGTTATAGAACCACAGCGACATGAACATCAGGATCAGGGTAACGCCCACGCCGAAGTCACCCAGGAATTGCAGGATGATCGAAAACACCATCAGCAGCGCAAACTTGATAAAGGCGTCGACAAGCCATGCGAGGGACCGCGACGCGAGGCCAGCAACAGGCAGGCGGAGTTCAACGCCCTCCGGGGTGCCGATGTTGTAGGCGGTGTCGAGTAACAACCTAGCTCGACTTTTTAGATTGCATGGCCACGATGGCGCTCATTATCAGTTACTGGCGCGCATAGCTCAAAGCAAATCCACCTGCCAGGCTGTTCGCTGGCAACATTTCACGCCATACTGGCCGCTCGAATCCGGCGGAGCAGCTATGAGCAAGGCAAGACGCAAAGAGGCAGCGGTCAACAAACAACAACAAGAGCGGGCGCGGCTGATCATATTCGTTGCGGCGGTCGTCGTTGTCGTCGTGGGGGCGATATCGCTGCTTTACGTCAGTTCGCTGCCGGAGTCGGCAGAGCCCGCCGAGGCAGAGATGCAAGCGGCGCTGGCAAGCGAATTTGCGCCAACGCTTGGCGATCCTGACGCCAAAGTGCACATCGTCGAGTACCTGGATCCGGCGTGTGGCACATGCGCGATGTTTTACCCGATGGTAAAACGCTGGATGGCGGAGGCGCCCGACAAGTTGCGTTTGTCGGTGCGCCATATCGCGTTCCACCAGGGTGCCGATTTCACGGTCAAGGTGCTCGAGGCCAGCCGCAACCAGGAGCTGTACTGGGAGACGCTCGAAGCGCTGCTGATGTCGCAACGAAACTGGGTTACGAATCACGTCGTGCAGCAGGATCGTGTGATTCCGGCGATCGCGGATGTCGGGCTCGATATCGACAGGTTGATCGCGGATATGAACTCGGCAGAAGTGCTGCAGCGCATCGAGAAGGACAAGCAGGACGCAATTACGCTGCAGATCAGCGCAACGCCGACATATTTCGTCAATGGGCGGCCACTACCAAGCTTCGGACAGCAGCAACTGCTGGACCTCGTGCGCGAGGAGCTGGAAAAGGCGTACTGACGATCGCGGGTGCGTCAGACCCAGAACGAGAAATACAGGTAGATCGTGACGACGAGACCGAGCACGACGACGGTCGCCGCGATATCGCGCTTGTCCCAGCTGGCTCGTACGGCGTCGCGGTCGATCGAGGCGTAGGTGAGGCCGCGAATCTGTTCCCGCGGCGGTGGTGGTGCGGTCCGCGAAGCGAGAACAATGGTAATCACGCTGACGAGGAACAGTACGCCGGAGAAATACAGGAAGTTGAAGTCGCCGATCGCGGCCAGGAATGCCGGGGTTTCGATCTTTCCGGCCCCGAAGAATCCTTGCAGCACGAGCTTGGTCATGCCGAGCACGAAGCCGAGGCCCATCCCCCAGACTGCCCCGCGCGTGTTGACGCGCTGATTGAACAATGCCAGCAGGAACACAGCCGTGATCGGTGGCGCGAGGTAGCCCTGCACGCTCTGCAGGTACTGGTAAAGACCACCTTTCGAAATGGCGGGCATGACCGGGATCCAGGCCAGGCCCAGCAGGACAACGATGACGGTTGCCAGGCGTCCGACCGTGACGAGCCGCTTTTCGGAAGCGCCAGGCCGGATCTTCTCGTAGATGTCGACGGTGAACAGAGTCGCCGTCGAGTTGAATAACGATGACAGCGAGCTCATCAGTGCGGCCATGAGTCCGGCGACGACGAGTCCACGCATCCCTTCCGGCAGCAACGAGACAACCATCGTCGGAAATACCTGGTCGCTGGCGAAACGTCCCGAAGCTTCCACGGGAATATGCAGCAACTGTCGCTCGTGCAGTGCCGCGCCGATCAGGCCGGGAATCAGGAAGATCAGGACCGGCCAAACCTTGAGAAACGCACCCCACAGTGCGCCGCGGCGCGCGCTCGCGAGATCTTTCGCGGCGAGTGTGCGTTGCACGATGTACTGGTCGGTACACCAGTACCAGATGCCGACGATCGGCGATGCTATCAGGATGCCGAGCCACGGAAAGTCAGGATCGGAAAGCGGGCGCCACAATGCATAGTCGGCGATGTTCGTTGCCGCAAATGCCTGTAGCTCACCCCAGCCACCGAGCTGATCGAGGCCGATCCACGTGATGGCAGCCGAGCCGAGCAACAAGATCACGGCCTGGGCGGAATCGGTGTAAAGCACTGCCCGCAGCCCCCCGGCCACGGTGTAGATGCCGGTCAGGATAACCGTTGATATGGCACCTACCCAGAAAGCATTGTCAGGGCTGCCGAACGTGTCGGGGAGCAATGTGCGAAACACGATGGCGCCCGCATAAACAGTTACCGACACTTTTGTCAGCACGTAGGCTGCAAGCGAAACCAGCGACAGGATCCAGCGCGGTCGCGGCCCGAAGCGCTTTTCGAGAAACTCGGGCATCGTGAATACGGCGGACTGGTAATAAAAGGGCACGAACACCCAGGCGAGCAGCACAACGATCCAGGCGTGCAACTCGTAGTGCGCCATTGCGAGCCCGGTGGCGGCGCCCTGTCCCGCAAGGCCGACAATGTGCTCGGAACCGATGTTGGAGGCGAATATCGAGGCACCGATTGCGAAGAAGCCGACATTGCGACCGGCCAGGAAGTAGTCAGTCGTCGTTTGCTGCCGCCGCGTCGCGAACAGGACGAGTGTCAATAACACGCCAAAATATGCGGCGACGACTATCCAGTCGATGCCGCTGAGCGAGGCCGTATTATTCATTTATGGTCGCCTCCTGTAATCGCTTGCGGCGCACTATAACAGCGTGGCAATGCCTCGAGCAGCGGTGTGAGGTGATGGGCATACCGCTCCCAGCGGGCGACGCCCTTCATATTCAGGGGTTCACGGACCTGGGCCTCGCTAAAAGTATAAGTGGCGTCCTCACGTTCGTGGAAATCGAGGCAAGACGGATTCCACTCCAGACCACAAAAGTCTGCCAGCTGTTGTGACACTGACTGTGGGTTCGCAAGGAACTCCTCGAACTGCAACTTGAAGATCCTTTCCGGGAATCGCGAGAGCCAATAAGACATCAGCCTTTCCGATGCTTCGATAAAGTGAGCAATGTTGGCGAGATCGGTTGCGTAGTAGTGAGCATCACTGAAGTATCGCGAATAAATAGACAGGCCCACATCACGCGGGTCGCGCCGGACGTAAACGATGGGGGAATTTGGAAACATTGCACAGGCGAGACCAACGTGACGAAAATTCAATGGCGCCTTGTCGGTAACCCGGGATTCCGAAACCGTCTGCAGTTGCCAGTACTCCTGCGCCATTGCATCCCAGTCAGAGGATGCGAGTTCACCGATATCATTCGCCCGGCCGTGATTCACGGCCCAGTAGTACTTTCCCGCCACGACTTCAAGTGCATCTGACTCGCCGCCCATGACGACACCATCCAGGCCGCCCAGGATTTGTTCGATAACAGACGTGCCGGAGCGGACCATGCCGACAATAAATATCGGTTGAGCGTCCGATTGACTGGCCGTGGAGGATGTGGCCAATTGGTTGAAATCTGTCTGGATCTGCTCAATGAACTGCTCGACTTCCCCCCTGTCATAGTTGAGCCCGCGACCAAAAGCGTCAGCTTTTTGCGCCAGGTTGGCCCGCTCAAATGCAGCGAATGCCTGGTCGATATCGTTGACTTTGTCGAGAGCGCGTCCCGCCGCATACAAGACAATTGCCTTGTTGTTGCTTGCTATTGTTTTTTCGTCTGCCAGTTGCAGGCACTCTTCAGCAAAGTCCTGCAATTCTTCGTCGGGCGTGGTGTCCAGCAGTAGCTCCCACGCGCTGCCGAAATCGCGTTTGACCTTGATAGCCTGCTGCGCAAGTTCCCGCTCCCGGTCGCGATTGCCGATAGCGCCCTCGCAACGCGCCTGCAAATAAAGGGTTCCCGGATCATTCGCACCAAGCTCCCGTGCTCGCTGAAGGATCCGCCTGGCCGCTTCGGGTTTACGCGCAAGAAACAAGGTATTGGCGTAAGCGACAAGGTCTTTCGCGGTCGGCGATCCGGCATCCAGAGCGCGCTCATACGCCGGTATCGGCACTGGCGAGCTGTGCCGCGTGCCTGAAACGAGCGGCCGCCTCGTCAATCCGGCCCGTCTGGGCCAGCTGCCATCCTTCGCCAAAAGCGCTTACCGCAGCCTGTTTCGCCTGATTGTCTGGAGTGTGGTTTTTCATTGGGCTGAACGACCCATTGTGCCCGAAATCTCGTTTCCGGAGGCAGACCTACCAGTCCTTCAGCGGGAACGTCAACGGCGACTCGGGCGGCCAGGCAATATCAGCGTCCCGAATCTTGGCTGCGAAATTCGGCGTTGCCTCAAGATCCCACGGCGAACCGCACTGGCACCACTGCGTGATTTGCCACAATGACTGCGGACCGAAGAAATGAGCGTCGATGATCGCGGCCCCTTCGTTGGCCTTGTCCCTGCGGCCGGTCCAGGCATTGAACTGAATACTAAAGAAATCATTTGGTGGCAATTTGTCGGCCTGCTCGATTAACGGAGCAAGGCGATCGCGATCCCCGCGGTGGGCCGCCACCATGGCCTGGAAAATCTCCGCAACCCAGTCTTCGCTGACATCGCTCGCAACGTAGGCATAGGCCTCGTCATGCATGTCGTTCGCCAGTAGCGTCTGCAGCAGCGTCATGCCCAACCAGGTGCCTGGGGCAATCTCCGATCCTTCCCGTGCCAGTCGTAGCGCCTCCGCGGGATCGTCACCCATCCAGTGCTTCGCGCGCGCCAGGTTGAACCATGACAACGTGCGCAACGGATCGCACTCCATGACCGCTTCGGCCAGCGGGAAATACTCGGCGGCGTAGCCGCCAACATTCGCAACGGTCGGGGTCCAGTTACCGTCGGAGCACCCCGGCTCGGCGAGTGCTTTCTCGATGCGGCCCTTGATGCCGCGCCAGTTGCCGCTGACGAACGCGAGGTCGAGTTCCGCAAGGTATCGTTCCCGCGGCGCCCTGGCGAATTTGGCCGCGGCCTCGTGATCTGCGATCGCCGATGCATACGCGTCTTCGAGCATCTGGTCGGTTACGCCTTCGGGCCTGTTGCCGGTTACGGAATCGTTGAGCAGGTGAACGTAGAGGTCGGAATGGGCGGAATAGACGGGCGAATACTCGGGAACGCGGTCCATGACCTCTTCGAAATAGACATTCGCCTTGCGCAAGCCCTCCAGCTGGTCCATCTCGCCGTGCGCTTTGTCGTAAAATTCGAGGCCTTTCTGGTACAGCGTGAATGCTTCGACGTCGCGAAGGCCCGCTTGCCGCATTGCTTCACGTTTCCTCTCATCGAGCACAACGTCGAGCGCCGTGGCGATCTTCTCGGCGATGTTTTCCTGCACCGTGATCATGTCCGCCGAGGTGCTGTCGTAAGTCTCCGACCAGAGATGAAACCCGTCCTCGGCGCGAATCAGCTGCGCGGTCACGCGCAGGCGCTCGCCGGAACGCCGTACCGAACCCTCGACGACGTGCTCGACGCCGAGCATCGAGGCGATCTCCTGGATGGGCAGGTCCATTCCCTTGAACGAGAAAGCGGATGTGCGGGCCGTGACAAGCAACTCGGGTAGCTGTGCCAGCGAGTTCAGGATCTCTTCGGTCAGCCCGTCGGCGAAGTACTCGTCGTCGGGTCCGCTGCTCATGGATACGAAAGGCAGGACGGCGACCGAATTGTCGGGCTCCTGTTTTACCACGGGCTCCACGGGCGCCGCCGCGACGGGTTCGGCTACAGGCTCGTGCGTGCTCATGAACTTGTCCCACGCGAACCACGCCAGCGCGACGGCGAGGACGGCAATAATGGTGCGGTCGAGTTTGCGGCCGGTCTGGGCCGTAATCGACTGGCTGCGGTCGACTTCCTTTTCGCGCTTGATGCCTTCGGGTGTCATCTCATACGCCCAGGCGAAAATCAGCACGATCGGCAGGCAGAGTATCAGGATGACGACGACGCTCTTTAGCACCCAGTCAGGGGCGCCGAAGTTCTCGAACGCGAATTCGGCAATCTGGGCGATGACCCATGCGACCACCGCATAGGCCACACCTACGCGGATCACGTTGCGGCGTTTGAGTTCAGCAAGAAAGGACACTTGTTTTAATTTTGCTCTCGCCGGAAAGCGCACAGTATAGCGGGATTTCATCCCCGTACAGCGGCTCGCGGGAATTCTTAACAAATTGTTTCTGTTTATCGTAAAGGAATGTACGAATTGACCGTTTGACTCTACAGTCGGTCTACTATCGCAACAGCGACTTTCACTTGTGGAGCAGACATGCGTACAGCCATTGTTTTCTTTGCCCTTTTCGCCCCCGCTCTCGCGCTGGCGCAATGGGGCGTCAATACACCGCGCGCCGGATCGTGGGAGATGTCGATAGGCGCGTTCAACCAGGGCAGCAACAACCTCGGTGGCGAGGGCAGCGACCCGGCTGCCGGCATTCCCAATACGTCGTCCCTGAAAGTAGACAG
>JARRLQ010000031.1:0-2636 GCA_037386905.1 Woeseiaceae bacterium | reverse complement strand
TTTGCCTTTAATTACAATTTTTCGGACAAGCTGTCGCTTGGCGCCGATCTCGACTGGGTACGCCCGCGCTACGAAGCGACGCTGGTGCCAGACGATCCACTCGAAAACCCGGTCACCATCAAGCACCGTGCCACGCAGTTCAACGGCCGTATCAAGGGCACCTACAACTTCTCCGAGAAGGCGCTCACGCCGTTCGTCAACGCTGGCATCGGCTGGTCGCGATTCGATTCCAACGTGGCGGACGGGCCGCCGGTGACGGGTTGCTGGTGGCACCCGTGGTGGGGCTATATCTGCGAGAGTTTCTACAGCACGTTCAGCTCGACGGAGTTCACCTATGGCACCGGGGTTGGCTTGCGCTATGACCTGCAGGGCAACGGTACGATCAAGGCCAGTTACAACTACTGGTGGCTCGACAGCGGCGGCCAGTCCGACGACTTCGAACTGGATTCGTTCCGCATCGAGTACGCCTGGCGCTTCTAGATTCGGCGCACCCCGGGACGTGGATGTACTAAACTAGGAGCGTTGGTACATCCATAAGAACCGGAGGGGTACGCCGTGATTGAATTTGAAATCAACGGGCAGGCCGTCACATCCGAGAGCGAGGCCGACACGCCACTGCTCTGGGTAATCCGCGACGAGCTCAAACTCAAGGGCACCAAGTATGGCTGTGGCATCGCCATGTGCGGTGCATGCGTTGTGCACATCGATGGCGTTGCTATGCGTTCGTGCATCACGCAGGTCGGTAGCGTGGCAGGCAAATCGATCACCACGATCGAAGGGCTGGCCAGCGACGAGGGCAAGGCCCTGCAGCAGGCCTGGGTCGACGAGCAGGTACCGCAGTGCGGTTACTGCCAGTCCGGGCAGATCATGCAGGCGGCCGGGTTGCTGTCGAACACGCCAAACCCGACCGACGAACAGATTACCCAGGCAATGAACGGCAATATTTGCCGCTGCATGGCCTATACGCGTATCCACAAAGCAATCAAAGCCGCCGCTGGTGGCGAGGTGGCGTAATCATGGCAATGCGTGCAAAAGATCTGGACACGACTGTCACACGCCGCACGTTCATTGCGACGAGCGCGGGCGCTGGCCTTGTCATGGGCCTTGGCGTCGTGCTGCCGGGATGCAGCAGGGACCAGGCGATGGACGAAATGGCCGCGGACGGTGCCAGCATCAGCTTTTCGCCGGCCGTGTGGGTCGAGGTCAATGGCAATGGCAAGGTGCCCGTCAACATCGCCAAGGCCGAGATGGGCCAGCATGTCGGCACCGCGCTGGCGCGCATCGTCGCCGATGAACTCGGCGCCAACTGGGATGACGTCAGCATCAAACATGTCGACACCGACCCGAAGTGGGGCTTCATGGTCACCGGTGGTTCGTGGTCTGTCTTCACGTCGTTCACGATGCTGTCGCAGGCAGGCGCCGCGGGCCGCATGATCCTGCGCGATGCCGGCGCCGCGTTGCTTGGCTCGATGCCCGAGGAAACGACCGTCGAGAACGGCATGGTTACCGCCAACGGCGAGTCACTGTCGTTCGCCGAAGTTGTCCGCAAGGGCGATATCAGCCGCACGTTCACGGACGAAGAGCTTGCGGCCATGCCGGTCAAGACACCGGCGGAACGCACGCTGATCGGCAAACAGGCGAAGGCGCTGGATGTTCCGGCCAAGTCGAGCGGCGAGGCCGTGTACGGCATCGATGTCGAACTCGATGGCATGGTGTTCGCACATCCGCTGTTGCCGCCAACACGCTACGGCAGCGTCATCAAGAGCATCGATGACACGGCTGCAAAGGATATCCGCGGCTATATCCAGACGATGGCGCTCGAGGATCCGAGCGAAGTGCTGCAGGGCTGGGCTGTTGTCATCGCCGAGGATTATCCGGCAGCAATGAAGGCGGCCAAAGCTGTCGAGGTCGAATGGGAAGCGGGCCCGACCGCCTCCGTCACCGAGGCGCACCTCGTCGCCGAAGGAAACAAGCTGTGCCAGGACAAGTCGTCCGGCGTACTCGCCGTCGACGACGGCGATGTCGCTGCCGCACGAGAGGCAGCCGCATCAACGCATACTGCCACTTATACGACCAGCACGGCATTGCATTTCACGCTCGAGCCGGCCAACGCGCTGGTCGAGTTCAAGGATGGCAAATGCCACGTCCACTCGGGCAACCAGTGGCAATCGCTGATTCTGCCGGTACTCGCCAAGTCGCTGCAGATGGAAGAGTCGGACATCGTCATTCACCAGTACTACCTGGGTGGCGGTTTCGGCCGCCGTCTGTTCGGTGACCAGATGATTCCGGCAGCCCTCGCGGCGAAGGAACTCGGCAAGCCTGTAAAGATCGTGTTCCAGCGAGAAGACGACAGCCGTTTCGATTGTTGCCGCTCGGTTTCCGTGGCGCAGTTCGATGCTTCGATGGATGCGGATGGCAACGTCACCGGTATCGAGCACGCAGCAGCGGCCGGCTGGCCAACACTCGCGATGGCGCCCGGGTTCATGCCCGATGCCGTAGACGGCAACGGCAAGTACGATCCGTTCGCGACCAACGGCGCCGATCACTGGTACACGCTGGCAAATCATCGCGTGCGATCGATCAATAACGACCTGGCACAGCGCACGTTCTTGCCTGGATGGTTGCGTGCCGTAGGT
>JARRLQ010000030.1:0-21618 GCA_037386905.1 Woeseiaceae bacterium | reverse complement strand
ATCAGGCCGCGCAGCGAAACGTCGTTGACGAGCATCACCAGCCGGATGTATTCCCCGGCTTCTGCGGCGCTGACGCCCATCGGCACGTCGTCCGTGACGATGGCGACCTCACCTTCGAGGTCTATGCCCCAGGCTTCGTCAGCCACGAGGATGTCATCACGCGGGCCCAGGAACGAGTCGGAGCCTCCCTGGTACATGAGCGGGTCGGTCCAGAAGCTGTCGGGCATCTCGGCGCCACGCGCCTTGCGCACGAGCTCCACGTGATTCACGTAGGCCGAGCCATCAGCCCATTGGTAGGCGCGAGGCAACGGTGATGCGCAGGCCGCCTGGTCGAACGGCTCTCCCCCGCCTGATTCCAGATCAGCGGCAAGCGCTTCGAGCTTCGGTGCCGTTGCCGACCAGTTATCAAGGGCGGTCTGCAGTGTTGGCGCGATGTTGTCGGCCGGGGCACAACGTGCCAGGTCTTTCGACACCACGACCAGCGAGCCGTCGCGGCCGCTGTTCAGTGAGGCAAACTTCAAGAGCTGTCTCCGGTAAATTCGAGTTCATGCAGCCACGCGGCATGCCGGGGCGCTTTCTTTGTCTGGCTCCACTCTTCGAGCATCGCGGGCGCGAGCTGTTCCTGCGTCTGCGTGTTGGCGACGAGCTCGAGGCGGTGCCCGTTCGGGTCGAAGAAATAAATCGACTGGAAGATGCCCTGATTGATCGGCCCGATCACGTCGATGCCTTCACTCTCGATGTGTTCCTTCGCCGCGAGCAAGGCGTCATAGTCTTCGACCTCCATTGCCAGGTGCTGCACCCATTCCGGGGTGTTGTGGTCGCGGTCCATGTCGGGTTTCGTTGGCAGTTCGAAGAACGCGAGCACGTTGCCCATGCCGGCATCGAGGAAGACGTGCATGTATGGGTCCGGTTCCTTCGTCGACGGCACCTGGTCCTCGGCGAATGCCACCGTGAACTCCATGTTTAGCACGCGCTGGTAGAACTCGACTGTTTCTTTGGCGTCCTTGCAGCGGTAGGCGACGTGATGGATTCGTTTCACTTGCATGGTGTTCTCCTACGCGCTATCGCCGACGACACCGCGTGCAATCTGGTCGCGCTCGATCGACTCGAACAGGGCCGTAAAGTTGCCCTCGCCAAAGCCCTCGTCTTTCTTGCGCTGGATGAACTCGAAGAATACGGGGCCGACCAGCGTTTCCGAAAATATCTGCAGCAACAGCCGTGGATCACCGTCTTCGGTGGTGCCATCAAGGAGAATGCCGCGAGACTGAAGTTCACTGACCGGCTCGCCGTGACCCGGCAGGCGCTCCTCGAGCATGTCGTAATAGGCATCGGGCGGCGCCGTCATGAACTTCGTGCCGCGCTCCTTGAGCCGGTCGTAGCATGCGATGAGGTCGTCGCAGCTCAGCGCAATGTGCTGAATGCCTTCCCCGTTGTAAGCCATCAGGAACTCTTCGATCTGGCCGGTTTCCTTCGATGCCTCTTCATTAAGCGGGATGCGGATGCGGCCGTCGGGCGCGGTCAGCGCTTTCGACAGCAGCCCGGTGTATTCGCCCTTGATGTCGAAGTAGCGGATCTCGCGGAAGTTGAACAGGCGCTCGTAGAAATCCGCCCAGAACTGCATGCGGCCGCGGTAAACATTGTGCGTGAGGTGATCGATCTCCTTGAAGCCGCAGCCCTCCGGATAGTGGTTGACGTCATCGAAAAATTCGAAGTCGATTTCGTAGATCGAGTTGCCCGGCGAGTAGCGGTCAATCAGGTACAACGGCGCGCCGCCAATGCCCTTGATCGCGGGCAGGCGCAGTTCCATCGGGCCCGTCGGGATATCAATGGGCTGGGCACCGAGATCCAGCGCGCGGTTGTAAGCAAGGTGCGAGTCCCTGACGCGAAACGCCATGCCACAGGCGCTTGGTCCGTGTTCCTGCGCGAAGTATGCAGCGTGACTGCCCGGCTCCTGGTTGAGAATGAAATTGATGCCGCCTTGCCGGTAAAGCGTCACCTGCTTGGAGCGATGCCGCGCAACGGCCTCGAATCCCAGGGACTCGAATACGGGCTCCAGGGTGCCCGGCTCCGGCGCCGCAAATTCAACGAACTCGAATCCGTCGAGACCCATCGGGTTTTCAAATAAGTCAGCCATGTCACTCACCTGTTAAACGTGTGCCTTCATTATTCGCCACTTCTGTGAGAAATGTGCTCTATTTTGCGCTTCGCTGGCCCTGTTTTGACGCATTTGTTGCTCAATTTCGCATACTTTGACATGATTCGCTCATGGAACTGAGCAGATCGGACAAGCGCCTCCTCGAGGCCCTGCAGCACGATGCGACCCTGAGCCAGGCCGAGCTGGCAGATATTGCCGGCATGTCGCGATCGTCCGTCTGGCGCCGCATTCGTGACTTCGAGGACAGCGGCCTGGTGCAGCGGCAGGTCGCCCTCGTCGACCCGAAGCAGGTCGGCATCAGCCTGCAGGTTCTGCTTGCCGTCGCAATGATAGAACACACGGATCAGAACCGGCATGATTTCGAGCGCTTCGTCGGCACGCTGCCGGAAGTGACAGAGTGTTACTCGGTATCCGGCGAGCGCGACTACGTATTACACGTCGTTGCAGCCGACATGGATGCATACACGAATTTTCTGAATCAGCAGATACTCAAGCACCCGGCGGTCCGTTCCGCCAGCTCGACGTTCGTGCTCAAGCGTGTGAAGTACATCACCCAGCTGCCGCTGGATTCGTAACCAGCGTTTGCCCTGACCGGTTGGGGTCAGAGCCCTGGGGCTCTGACCCCGAATTGCGTTAGCGCTTGCACTTGAGCTTCTGCGCCGCGCGGTAGCGCGCACGGGCTTCTTCGAGTTCCTGCTGCGCGCGAGCCAGGTCGGTCTCTTCCGAAACACCTTTGAGCGCTTCTTCCGCTTCCTGCTGCGCAGCGAGCGCCGCGGCTTCGTCAAGCTGTTCACCGCGCAGTGCAGTATCGGCAAGCACGGTGACGGCGTAGGGCTGCACTTCGAGCATGCCGCCCGTGATGTAGAAGAAGTGCTCGTTGCCGTCGGGGTCCTCGACACGCACCTCGCCGGGTTTCAGCCCGGTCAGCAGGGGCGCGTGACGCGGCGCGATGCCGATCTCGCCCATTTTCGCGGGAGCGAAGACCATCGCGGCGTCGCCGGAGTGAATTTCGCCTTCCGCTGAGACTATGTCGACTTTGATCGTGGCCATTGCCTTACTTCATTTTCTCGGCGCGCTCGACAACTTCGTCGATCGAGCCAGCCATGTAGAACGCCTGCTCCGGAATGTGATCGTAGTCGCCGGCGACAATGCCGTTGAAGCCACGAATTGTCTCGGCGAGCGACACATACTTGCCCGGCGAGTTCGTGAAGACTTCGGCAACAAAGAACGGCTGCGACAGGAAGCGCTGTACCTTGCGCGCGCGGTTAACGATCTGCTTGTCCTCTTCAGACAGCTCGTCCATGCCGAGAATCGCGATGATGTCCTGCAGTTCCTTGTAACGCTGCAGCACGGCCTGCACACCGCGGGCGCAGTCATAGTGCTCCTGGCCGATGATGTTCGGGTCGAGAATACGCGACGTCGAGTCGAGCGGATCAACGGCGGGGTAGATGCCGAGCTCCGCAATCTGGCGCGACAGTACGAGCGTTGCGTCGAGGTGAGCAAACGTGGTTGCCGGCGACGGGTCGGTGAGGTCGTCGGCAGGCACGTATACGGCCTGGAACGACGTGATCGAGCCGGTCTTGGTCGATGCGATGCGCTCCTGCAGTACGCCCATTTCCTCTGCAAGTGTCGGCTGGTAGCCCACTGCTGACGGCATGCGGCCGAGCAGCGCCGACACTTCGGTTCCGGCCAGCGTGTAGCGATAGATGTTGTCGATGAACATCAGTACGTCACGGCCCTCGTCGCGGAACGCCTCCGCCATGGTCAGGCCCGTCAACGCAACGCGCAGGCGGTTACCCGGCGGCTCGTTCATCTGGCCGTAGACCAGCGACACCTTGTCGATAACCTTTGACTCGGTCATCTCGTGGTAGAAGTCGTTACCTTCGCGAGTACGCTCACCGACACCGGCAAATACCGAGTAACCGGAGTGCTCGTGCGCGATATTGCGAATCAGCTCCATGAGTGTAACGGTCTTGCCCACGCCGGCGCCGCCGAACAGGCCAACCTTACCGCCCTTGGCGATCGGCATGATGAGGTCGATGACCTTGATGCCCGTTTCGAGAAGCTCGGTCGTTGCCGCCTGTTCTTCGTAGCTGGGCGCGGGACGGTGAATCGGCATGCGCCTGTCTTCGCCAATTTCGCCGGCGTTGTCGATCGGCTTGCCGAGCACGTCCATGATGCGGCCCAGCGTCTTCTCGCCGACCGGGACCGAAATCGGTGCACCCGTGTTGGTGACGCCCATACCGCGCTTCAGGCCTTCCGAGCTGCCCATCGCGATCGTACGGACAACGCCGTCACCAAGCTGCTGCTGCACCTCGAGCGTGATGTCAGCCTCGTCGATGACGAGCGCATCGTAAACGTGGGGGATCTGGTCCGACGGAAACTCCACATCTACGACGGCGCCAATAACCTGCACAGTTGTTCCACTGCTCATACTGCTAGTCCTCTAACCGGATACGGCGGCTGCGCCACCGACAATTTCTGAAATCTCTTGCGTAATAGCCGCCTGCCGCGCCTTGTTGTAGTCGAGCTGCAGCTTGCTGATAATCTCGCCGGCGTTATCGGTAGCCGATTTCATGGCCACCATCTTCGCCGCCATCTCGCACGCGAAGTTCTCGACTGCGCCGCGATAGACCTGTGATTCGATGTAACGGGACAGGAACTCGTCGAGGAGCTCCGATACTTCGGGCTCGTAGATATAGTCCCAGTGTTCCTGCATCTCTTCGTCCTTCTCGGCAATCTCGCTGACAGGAAGCAGCGTCGCAGCAACGGGCTTTTGGCTCATTGCGCTGACGAATACGTTGTGCAACAGGAACAGGCGATCGATCTTGCCCTCTTCGTAGGCTTTCAACATGATCGTAATTGCGCCAATCAGGTCATTGACGCTCGGCTGGTCACCGAGATGCGTCGCCGTGCCAAGCACGCTGCCGCCCATGCGGCGGAAGAACTGCACGGCCTTGGCGCCAACCAGCACCATGTCGACATCGACGCCCTTGCCTTTCCATTCCGCAACGTCACCGATGACCTTGCGGAACAGGTTGGCGTTGAGGCCGCCGCAAAGACCGCGGTCCGTCGAGATAACGATGAAGCCGACACGGCTGACTTCGCGCTCGTCCATGAACGGGTGCCCGAGATTTCCGTTCGCCTGCGCCAGGTGCGAGATCACGCGGCGAATACGCTGTGCATAGGGGCGGGATGCTTCCATCTGCGCCTGTGCCTTGCGAATCTTCGACGCTGCGACTTTCTCCATCGCGCTGGTGATCTTCTGCATGTTTTGCACGCTTCGGATCTTGTTGCGAATTTCTTTTTCGCCCGCCATGGGTTAGTAAGCCCCTTTCTCCGCGAAGCCGTCGCAGACTGCTTTCAGGCCTGCCTCGATCTCGTCGTTGTAGTCGCCCGTCTCGTTGATCTTGTCGAGCAGGTCGCCGTTGTTCGACCGTGCAAACTCGTGCAGCGCAGTTTCGAAATCGATGACCCTGTCGACATCGACGCCGTCGACGTAGCCCTCGTTGACGGCGTACAGTGACAGCGCCATCTCGGCAACGGACAACGGTGAGTACTGCTTCTGCTTCATCAGCTCCATGACGCGCTCGCCGCGTTCGAGCTGCTGGCGGGTCGTGGCATCGAGATCAGACGCGAACTGCGCGAATGCCGCCAGCTCGCGATACTGGGCGAGGGCGAGTCGTACGCCGCCACCAAGCTTCTTGATGACCTTGGTCTGTGCCGCACCACCCACGCGCGAAACCGACAGGCCGGCGTTGATGGCCGGGCGGAAACCGGCGTTGAAGAGGTCGGTCTCGAGGAAGATCTGGCCGTCCGTAATCGAGATCACGTTCGTCGGTACGAACGCCGAGACGTCACCGGCCTGGGTCTCGATGATCGGCAGCGCCGTCAGCGAACCCGTCTTGCCCTTGATCTTGCCGCCGGAGACCTCTTCGACGTGTGCTTCTGATACACGTGAAGCGCGCTCCAGCAGGCGCGAGTGCAGGTAGAAAACGTCACCAGGATACGCCTCGCGGCCCGGCGGACGGCGCAGCAGCAGGGATACCTGGCGATACGCCCATGCCTGCTTGGTCAGGTCGTCGAAGATGATCAGGGCGTCTTCGCCGCGATCGAGGAAGTACTCACCCATTGAGCAGCCCGCGTACGGCGAGATGTACTGCATCGCCGGGCTGTCCGCTGCTGCGGCAGCGACGACGATCGTGTGCTCCATGGCGCCTTCTTCTTCGAGCTTGTGAACGACGCCTGCAATCGACGAGGCCTTCTGGCCGATCGCGACATAGATGCACTTAATGCCGGTGCCGCGCTGGTTAATGATCGTGTCGACAGCGAGGGCCGTCTTACCCGTCTGGCGGTCACCGATGATCAGCTCACGCTGGCCGCGGCCGATGGGCACCATCGAGTCGATGGACTTGAGGCCCGTCTGCACCGGCTGGTCGACCGACTTACGGGAGATAACGCCCGGTGCGACCTTCTCCAACGGCGACGTTTGCTTCGCATCGATCGGGCCCTTGCCGTCGATCGGGTTACCCAGGGCGTCAACAACGCGGCCGAGCAGCTCGGGACCAACCGGCACCTCGAGAATGCGTCCCGTGGTTTTGACCGTGTCACCTTCGGAAATGTGTTTGTAGTCACCAAGGACAACCGCGCCGACCGAGTCCTGCTCGAGGTTCAGCGCCATACCGAACGTGTTCTGCGGGAACTCGAGCATTTCACCGTAGCGAGCGTCGGCCAGGCCGTGGATACGGATGATGCCGTCCGTTACGCCGATAACCGTGCCGACATCGCGCGCCTCGGCGGATGCCTCGAAGTTCTCGATGCGCTCTTTAATCAGCTGGCTGATTTCAGAAGCTTTGAGTGCCATTTCTTTTTCCTCTATTATCCCGGGGTCAGAGCCCTAGGGCTCTGACCCCATTCAATCTATTTGGTCAGCGCGGTGGCCAGGCCTTCCAGCCTCGCGCGCAGTGAGCCATCAATTACGACGTCGCCGGCCTTGATCACTGCGCCGCCGATGAGATTTTCATCAATTTCGGTTTCAATGCTGACGTCGCGGCCGAGCCGTTCACGCAGTGCCTTGCCGATCGATTCTTTTTGCTTTGCCGAGATCGGGCTTGCCGACGTCACGACAACGTCGACCTTGTTCTCGATCTCCGCCTTGAGCGCCTCGAACTGGTCGGCAATCTCGGGCAGCACCGCAACACGACGGTTCTCCAGCAACAGCCTGAAGAAGTTGGTGCCGTGATCCGAGCCACCGGCAAACACGGACCCCTTGCCGACCGCCTTCTCGAACAGCCCCTGCAGGAACTCGAGCCGCTGCCCGTCGTTCAGGCCCGGGCGGGTCAGGAAGGTTACGACCTGCTCATCGGCGAGCAAGTCCTTCGCCGCTGCGAATGACTCCGACAGCTCGGCGAGCGCGTTGCTTTCCTGCGCCACCTCGAAAACGGCCTGAGCATACGGCCGCGCGATTGTGTTGTTGTCAGCCATTGTTTCCTAGAGCTCGCTTGCCAGCTTGCCGAGGATGTCCTCGTGCTGCTTGTCGTCGATCTCGCGCCGCAGGATCTTTTCGGCGCTCGCTACAGCAATGGCCGATACCTGGCCGCGCAGTTCCTCGCGAGCCCTGTTCGTTTCCTGCTCGATCTCGGCCTTGGCGGCCTCTAGCTGGCGATCCCGTTCTTTCGTGCCGGCAGCTTTGCCTTCGGCAACGATCTCGTTGGCGCGTGCATGTGCCTGGTCGAGAATGCCTGTCGCCTGCTTGCGGGCGTCGGCAACGATTTCGTCAGCCTCGGCTTTTGCAGCGACCAGGGCTTCTTCGCCCTTGTCCGCGGCAGCGAGGCCTTCTTCGATCTTCGCCTGGCGCTCTTCAATGGCCTCGAGCAACGGCGGCCAGATGAACTTCATGCAGAACCAGACAAACACGATCATCGCGATCGTCTGGCCCCATAGAGTCGCATTGATATCCACTTAGTTCTCCAATACCTGTGGGCGCCCGCCCCTGCGGGCGCATGTCGCGGCTAAAGCCGCTCCCACAGTTCGTGGTGTCTTAACCGCCTGTGGCAGCCTGCAGCTGTGCAACGAACGGGTTGGCGAACGCGAAGAACAGTGCGATACCCACGCCGATCATTGCCACGGCGTCGAGCAGTGCGACGACGAGGAACATCTTCGTCTGCAGCATCGGTGCCAGCTCCGGCTGACGTGCAGCACCCTCGAGAAAGCGGCCGCCAAGAAGACCCATGCCGATACCGACGCCGAGGGCGCCGAGGCCGATCAGAATTGCGACGGCGATCGCCGTGAAGCCAATAACAGTTTCCATCAGTTTCTCCTAGATAGGATCAAGTCCAGCTTGTTGAAATTAAAAGTAAAACGAATCAGTGTGATTCCGACGCAAGGCTCAGGTAGACAATGGTCAGCATCATGAAAATAAACGCCTGCAGCGTCACGATCAGCACGTGGAACACGGCCCAGCCAAAGTGCAGCGGCAGCTGGAACCAGCCGATCAACGCGATCAGGATGAAAATGAGCTCGCCGGCAAACATGTTGCCGAAAAGTCGCAGCGACAGCGATACGGGCTTGGCGATCAGCGACACCGTTTCGAGCACGAGGTTGAACAGGATAATAACCGGCGCCGCAAGCAGCCCCAGGCCCTTCGTCGGTGGCGCGATCGGGTGCAGCGTCAGGTCCTTGACCAGGCCGAGCCAACCCTTCGCCAGGTGCGTATAAATGATGATCAGAATGAACACGGCAATCGACATGCCGAACGTGATGTTGACGTCGGTCGTCGGCACGACCTTCATATAAGGAATGCCCGCTGCCGCTGCCGCCATCGGAATCCAGTCGACCGGAATCAGGTCCATCAGGTTCATCAGGAACACCCAGACGAAGATCGTCAGGCCCAGCGGGGCGATCAGCCGGCTCTTGCCATGAAAGGTGTCCTTCACGGAGGTGTCGACAAACTCGACGACTATCTCGACGAACGCCTGGAAGCGGCCCGGCTTGCCGGCCGACGTCTTCCTGGCGACGCCATGAAACGCGATGACGAAGAGAAGGCCCAGCAGCACCGACCAGAACATCGAATCGACGTTGATCGCCGCCATGTTACCTGCGCACTCGTTCCACACCCAGTCACCGGCCTCATTCTTGCAGACCTGCAGGTTCTGGAGGTGGTGAGTGATGTAGTCGCCGCTGGTTTGTGGTCCGTGTCCGCCTTCAGCCATTGTTGTTACTCTTTATCTCTTCTGTTTCCTGTTTATTGCCCAGCAGAAGACCGGCAAAGGTCATCAGCTGCGCCGCGATGAACCCGGCAAACAGCGCCGCCACGTTGAGTGGCCGCACAAGGACAAAAACGATGCTGAACATCAGCACGGTCAGGCCCAGTTTTCCGAGTTCACCGATGTATGCAGCCCGAACCAGGGCTTGTGCCCCGGGGCCCCGGCGAGGCGCTATCAGTCGCAGCGCCAGGAACGCGTTCGGAATTACACAGGTCAGGCTGCCAAGCAGCGCCGAGTACCCCGCAACGTTTCCGTACAAACCCCAAAGTGCGGCGGCCAGTACCACGCCAATGCCGATTTGCAGGACGAGCACCTTGAGCATTTTTCGCTTGCCTCCGGCACTAAAAACGCCACGTCCAGCGGGCTAACCGGCGGTCTGTGGCGCTTGTCTTGAATACGGTTCCAGGCGGGCCTGTGATAAGCGTGCGCATTATAGTGTCGGGCCCCATCTATGGCAACCACAATCGGGGTCAGAGCCCTTTTTAAGAAAAGGGCTCTGACCCCTGTTTTTTAAGGGGTTTCGGGCGATTCTTGGCAATGCGACTTAACGCACATATGCGGCGCGTTCCGGGCGGTATAAAAGGGTCATTGTGGAGGACAAATGTTTCTGATCGCCAGCGACAGCTCGAGGCACAAACGCGCCGTCAAGGACGTTATCCGTGAAATGAGCCTGACGCTCACGATCTTCGCCAGCGCGGGCACGCTGGAGGAGCTCATGGGTGGCAGCTCCCGTCGCCTTGTCCTGCTGACCGAGGCGGACGTTTCCGACCGCGTTGTCGCTGCGCTGCGGGAGGCCGAAGCGAGCGCCAGCTTTGGCGTCATCGTCGCCGCCGAGCCTGACCGCCCTCGAGACAGTAACAAGGCAGGCGCCTTCGAGGAGCTCGCGAGGCTCGAGAATGTCGAGTGGACCCGCCCGAACTTCGGTTACAACGACCTGAGCACTGCGGCGAGGGCCTGCCGCAGCCGCCTGTTACGGGTGTCCCGTGACGACCTCGACGAAGCACTGCGGGAACGGCAATTCATCGTCCAGTACCAGCCCAAGGTCGAACGGGGCACAGCGACCCGATGGCAGACCCGCGAGGCCGAAGCCCTGGTCCGCTGGCGCCATCCCGAACATGGCCAGGTCGGGCCGCTCGAGTTTCTTCCCGAAATGGAAGAATTTGGCCTGATGAGTCGCCTGACTGACTACGTGCTGCACGAATCCGCCGCGCAGCTGGTGCGCTGGAAGAACAAGGGCCTGGACCTGGACGCCTGCATAAACCTGGCATCGAGCCAGCTGACGGATAACACGCTGCCGGACCGGTGCGCGGATCTCGTCGGCAAGTACGGGCTGCGCTGCTCCAAGTTCACGTTCGAGGTTGTCGAACAGGACCTCGGCAATCCCGAGGCGCCACACCTGAAAACGCTGATGGCATTGCGCAACAAAGGCTTCCGCCTGTGCCTGGCCGATTTCCGCGTCGCCGCGGCATCGCTCGGCGTGCTCGACCAGATGCCATTCGACGAGATCAAGATTCATGCCTCAACCCTGCGCCGGGCGCGGGACGACGACATGCGCATGAAAGTGCTCGCTGCCATCATCGGCCTCGCCCACAGCCTCGGCATGACGGTCTGTGCGGAGGGCGTCGAGGATCACGAGACATTTGAGTTCCTGAAACAGATCGACTGCGACAAGATGCAGGGTTTCTTGATCTCGGAAGCCGTGCTGCCGAAACTGCTGAGAAAGGTCTACGGACCCGGCAGCAACGAAGAAGTCGCCTGACGGCGCCGCGAAATTTTCGGGGCCGGTTTTCGGCCCTGTACCAGAAAAGCAACACTTCCACCTTCTTAGGCCTCCCGGCCACCGCGTAAAGCAGCGCCAAACGGGAGCACGCGGCTTCCCGGGATCGCCTGTTTCCAGGTGTCCCACGCTGCCGGCATGAAAATGGGATCTGCGCCGCCAGAACGGGATTTTTCGCAATGATTCCAGGCGCTTGTGGCAGGTACCGTGTATCGGATTTGGCACGATTTCGCGAATATCAGCCGCTGGAACTTTCGGCGAAATCAAGATTACCCAGCCGATTCTTAGTCGTAATCTGAATACTCGAAATCACATTTCGGCTCGCACTCACAAGTGTGTGTCGCAATGAGATTTCGGGCGAATGGGTCGCCTGACGCAAAGGAGAAGGACAATGACTATTAGTTCAAGGATCAGTTCTGGTCGTACCAGGCTGCGCGGTCTGGGCGCCCTCATCACAGTGACAGTGCTGGGCTTCATGCTGGCGATCAACTCGTTCTATGTCGTGGAGACCGGCCATGTCGGTGTCGAGCGGACACTGGGTCGCGTCGACCTCGAGGAGACCGGGGCTGGCGTAAACCTGAAACTGCCGCTCCTTACGCGGGCCTACGAGTTCAGCGCCAAGGAAATTGCCCTGGACCTCAATGACCTGCGGCCCAAGGCCGCCGACAACCTGTCGCTCCAGGACCTGGACGTGACCGTGTACTACAACGCGGCGCCAGGAGCGATCGCGGACCTGATGGTCAAGTACGCGAACGCATCGCAAAGTGCGCCGGGCGCCTATCTTCCGGCCTACGGCATCGTCTATCGCGAGGCACGTGGCGCGATTTATGAAGAGGTCGCCAAGGTGGACAGCCTGAAGTTGCACCGGCAGCGCGATGCCCTGCAGAACGCTATCCAGGAGAGCCTGCAGGTGCGCCTCGAGGAAAGGGACGGTAACGCACTGATGATTTCCCGCGTCGTCGTCCGGGCCCTGAACACGGACCCGAGCATCGAGGAGAGTATCCGCGAAGCTGTTGCGAACCAGAAAAAGCTGGAAGCCAAGCAGATCTCGGTCGATATTGCGAAGAAGGACGCGGAGATCGAGATCGAGCGGGCCCGCGGTATTGCCGAGGCGAATCGCATCATCAACGAGAGCCTCACTGCGCAGTACCTGCAGCACGAGATCAACGTCGCGCTGCAAGCGTTCGCCGCAAACGAAGGGCAGCTGGTGGTGATGCCCGCCAACATGCAGGGCTTCGATGTCATCCTGGACACGCAGCGCTTTCCGTCCAGCGATAACAAGTAGCCTTTGCGGCTATGGCAAGAACCGGAACGCCCCGCAAGGGGCGTTCTTTCTATTTGATGTGCTTGAGGATGCCGTCCAGTTCGTCGAGAGAGTTGTACGAGATGACGATCTTGCCGGAGCCTTTCTTCGTGTGATTGACGCGCACCTGCGCGCCGATCTTCTCCGACACGTCTTTTTCGAGCCGCCGAATGTCAGCATCGCCGGAATCGGACGGTTTGGAGGACTTCTTTGTGCCGGCCTTCGCCAGCATGCTGCGCACGAGCCGCTCCGTTTCCCGAACCGACAGGCCCTTCTTTACAACCTGCCGGGCGACATCGAGTTGTTGCACGGCGCTGCTGATTCCGAGCAATGCACGAGCATGGCCCATCTCGAGTTCGCGTGACTCGAGCAGCGGTTTGACCTTGTCCGCCAGGTCGAGCAGGCGCAACAGGTTGCTGACCGCGGCGCGCGACCGGCCAACGGCGTCCGCAGCCTCGGCGTGCGTCAGGTCGAACTCCCGAATCAGGCGATCGAGGGCCCGCGCTTCCTCGAGCGGGTTGAGGTTCTCGCGCTGGATGTTTTCGATGAGCGCCATCGCGATCGCGGCCTCATCGGGGATTTCCCTGACGACCGCCGGTATGTCCTGCAAGCCGGCCATCTGCGCTGCCCGCCAGCGCCGCTCGCCGGCGACAATTTCGTAGCGTTGCTTGCTGCCCGGCGCGCCGATGGGCCGCGCAACGATCGGCTGCACTACGCCCTGCGCGCGGATTGACTTAGCCAGATCTTCCAGTGTGTCCTGGCGAATATCCACACGCGGCTGATACTGGCCGCGCTGCAGCAGATCGACCGGCAGTTGCCGCAAGCCGTCGGCATGCGCCTCGCCGGTTACAGCAGTGGTTTCAGCGACAGGCTTGCTGAGGAGCGCGTCGAGTCCGCGGCCAAGTCGTTTTTTTGGTGACATGTTCATTCGTCCATTCGGGGTCAGAGCCCTTTTCTTCCCATATGCGGGTCCGTCTCACATGTGGTCGAAAAAGGGCTCTGACCCCAGTTTTTACACCGCCCTGAGGTGGCCTTCGCGCGCATCTTCCCTGCGCAGGATCTCGCCGGCAAGAGCAAGGTACGAAATAGCGCCGCGCGACGACCGGTCATGCAGCAACACAGGCCGGCCGAAACTGGGCGCTTCGGCCAGCGTGATGTTGCGCGGAATGACCGTGCGAAACACCTTGCGGTCGAAATGCTTGATCAGTTGCAACGATACTTCGTTGGAGAGATTGATGCGCGGATCGTACATCGTGCGCAGAATGCCGAACACTTCGAGCCCGGGGTTAACCGAGTCGCGAATCTGCTCGACCGTGTTGAGCAGCGAACTGAGGCCCTCGAGCGCGTAGTACTCGCACTGCATCGGGATCAGCACGCCATCGGCTGCCGTCAGTGCGTTGACGGTCAGCATGTTTATCGACGGCGGGCAGTCGATCAGGATGAAGTCATAGAGCCCGGTCACCGGCGCCAGCGCCTTGCGCAATTTCAGTTCGCGGCCGATTTCCTGCAGTAACTGCACTTCGGCCAGCGTCAGGTCTTCGTTGCCGGGAAGGACCGCAAAACCGCCTTCCGGCGCCGTGATAATCGTGTCGGCGGCAGCAGCATCGCCGAGCAGGACGTCGCAAGTGGAATTGTCGAGCTCCATCTTGTTGATGCCACAGCCCATCGTGGCGTTGCCCTGCGGGTCCATATCGACAAGCAGCACGCGGCGCTGCGTCGCGGCCAGCGACGCCGCGAGATTGACGCAGGTCGTCGTCTTGCCGACCCCGCCTTTCTGGTTTGCGACTGCGATGATGCGTGCCATTTGTACCAATCGCGGCTGAAGCCGCTCCTACACTCGTTCCAGTAACACGGCGTGCCGCGAACCCTCCTCGAGTCCCGGCACCTTTAATTCCCTTACGTTGCTGCGCCACATATCGGGCAGTTCTTTTAGTTCTTCTTCCGGGTAGCGCCCTTTTAGCGCTATGAACACCCCGTCCTCTCCCACGTGATGCCCGGCGATTTCCAGCAGCTTCGGCAATGATGCCAAAGCCCGGGCGATCACGGTATCAAAGCGGTGGCCGGGTGCATAGTCTTCGCCGCGAGCTTTGACGGCTGTAACGTTGTCGAGACCGAGCAGGGCCGCGACATGCTGCACAAACTGAATTTTCTTGTTGTTGCTGTCGACCAGGTGAAATTCGCGCCCGGGCTCGGCTATTGCCAGCGGCAGGCCGGGAAAACCCGCTCCCGTGCCCACATCGAGAATGCGCTTGCCCTGCAGCAGCGGCTGCGCGGCCAGGCTGTCCTCGATGTGCAATACCACCATCTGCTGCCGGTCGCGTACGGCCGTCAGGTTGAACTTGCGGTTCCAGCGCTCGAGTTCGTCGAGCAGCGTTTCGAATTTTTGGCGAGATTCATGCACCGGCTGGTCAGTTTAATGGATATGATGAGGGCCTCGGGAGTAAATGTAGGGCAGAACAACCATGGGTTCTTTTCTCGAAGAGCTGAAGCGCCGCAATGTCATCCGGGTCGCCGTGTTTTATGTCGTGGCGTCCTGGCTGATCCTGCAGGTTGGCGAATTGCTGTTCGACGCACTGGATTTGCCCGGCACCTGGTTGCGGCTGGTGCTGGCGCTCCTGATCCTGGGCATGCCCCTGGTCCTCGTGTTTTCCTGGGTGTTCGAGTTGACCCCGGAAGGCGTCAAGCGGGAAAAGGACATCGACCGCAGCCAGTCGATCACGACACAGACCGGCAAACGCATCAACACGGTGATCGTCGTGCTGCTTGTGCTGGCCATCGCGACTGTTGGTCTCGACCGCCTGTTGCCCGAATCGACGCCTGCGCCCGCCCCGACCGGGCAGCCCGTCGCTGCTGCGCAGCCAGCCGCGCCGCCCTCCGAATCGATCGCGGTCTTGCCGTTCGCAGACCTCTCGCCGGGCGGCGACCAGGAATACTTTTCGGACGGCATCGCCGAGGAGATCCTCAACGTGCTGGTGCGTGTGGAGGGTTTAAAGGTTGCGTCGCGCACGACCTCGTGGGGCTTCAAGGGGCAGGAGGCGCTCGGGGTACCGCAGATTGCGGAGAAAATGAATGTGCGCCATGTGCTCGAAGGCTCGGTGCGCAAGTCCGGCGATACCGTGCGCATCACGGCGCAGCTCATCGACGCTCGCACCGACCAGCACCTTTGGTCGGAAACCTACGACCGCGAGCTGACGGCCGAGAGCCTGTTTGCTATCCAGGATGAGATTGCGGGCGCGATCGTCACGCAACTCGGCGTCCTTATCGACCCGGCCGACGTGGCGCCGTCGCACCGCTCCGATACCGGGAGCCTCGATGCCTATGAACTGTACCTCGAGGCCTGGCAGCTGTTTGTCGAGCGCCGCAGCCTGCTCAGGGTTATGGAACTTTTCGAACAGGCCGTGGCCATCGATCCGGGCTTTGCCCGCGCCTGGTCGGGACTCGCCGCGGTCTACCAGGTCGCGCCGGGCTGGGGCCTGACCGGCCGCGACTACCCGTCGCTCGCGCGCACCGCGGCGGATAAGGCGATCGAGCTGAATCCCGATTTGTCGATGCCCTACGCGGTTGTTGCGATGCTCGAAGTACGCACCCTGCCGGCCGACTTCGACCTCGGCCTGGACTACTTCGACGAAGCTTTGTCCCGCGACCCGAAGAACACCACCGCCTATTTGTGGCGCATGATCCAGTATCTCGACCTCGGTTACTTCGACCTGGCCGATCGGGATGGACAGCGCTGCCTCGAGATCGATCCGGCCTACGAAATCTGCCGCTCTTTTCTCGCCCTGTCTGCGCTTTATGCCGGCGATATCGATCGTGCGCTGGAGCTCAACAGGACGACGCTGAGCAACGGCTTTTATGGCAATGTGTTTCCGTTCTTCTACGTCTATATTGCGCGTGGACAGGAGGAGACCGCCCTGATTGCTACCGCTGCCTGGAACGCCGGGGCCGGAATCAACAACGCAACGCGCTACGAGTACCGGGCCCTGACCGATCCGTCCTTCGATTATGCGGCCGAGAGAATTCGCGTGCTCCAGGCCTATTATCCGGCCGGCGAAGATGCGCCTGCCTGGAACCCGGCACACTCCGACTTCCTGTTCCAGTACCGGCAATATGACCAGATACAAACTCCGGAGCTGCAGTACTGGTGGTTTCCGTACCCGCTGGAATTTCGCGAGTCGCCACATCGCAAGCGCATGATGCGCGACATGGGTCTCCCCGAGTACTGGCGCCAGCACGGCTTCCCGCCGCAATGCCGGCCACTCGGTGACGACGACTTCGAGTGTGATTGATGAGCACCGATGCCGAATAGCATCGACGACTGGATTGGCGCCGCGGACTTTTTCGAGTTCGACGGTCATCGCGTCGCGTTCTGGGCCGCCGGCAAGGGCCGGCCGCTGTTGCTCGTGCACGGTTACCCGACATCGTCGTGGGACTGGTGCCGGGTCTGGGACACGCTGGCCGCGGAACGGCGTGTCGTGGCCTGCGACATGCTCGGCTTCGGGCTGTCGGACAAACCGAAGGCCGGGTACTCGATTCACCGCCAGGCCGATCTGCAACAGGCGCTACTCGAGCACCTCGGCATCGACGAGTTTGATGCCATCTTCCACGACTATGGCGACACGGTCGGCCAGGAGTTGCTCGCACGCCGTAACGAGGGCAGCGGCGTTGCCGGCATGGGTCGCGCTGCATTCCTCAATGGCGGCCTGTTCCCCGAGCAACACCGCATGCGGCCGATTCAAAAACTCGGCACAGGTCCGTTCGGCTTCCTTGTCGGCATGCTCATGAACCGGCAGAGATTCGGCGCAGCATTCAGTGAGGTTTTCGGGCCTGAAACCCAGCCGTCAGTGCAGGAGCTCGACGAACACTGGCGCATGATTTCGAATAACGACGGCCACCGGCTGACGCACAGGTTGCTGCACTATATTCAGGATCGTCGCGACCACCGCGGCCGCTGGGTCGGCGCGCTGCAGGAAAGCAGCATCCCGATCAAGCTCGTGTGCGGCGCTGCCGACCCGGTGTCAGGTCGGCACATGTTCGATCATTTTCGTGAGCTGGTGCCCAGCGCGGAGGCTGTATGCCTCCACGACATCGGCCACTACCCGCAGCTCGAGGCGCCTGTCCGGGTGCTCGCCGAGTTGCTGCCCTTCCTACGCGACGAGTAGCGCCATAAAGTCATCGACCGCGGTGGCCGCGAGCTTGTCACGGTCCGCGCACAATTCGTTCAGCGCCTCCCACTGTCCGGCAGCGAGTCTTGGCTGCACGCTGTCGACGAACTTCTGCTTCAGTACCGGGATGCCTTCGGCGCGCCGTTCGCGGTGGCCGATCGGGAAGTCGACAGCGATCTTGTCGGTGCTCGTGCCATCGCTGAAGAACACCTGCACGGCATTGCCGATGTAGCGCTTGTCCGGATCGAAGTAGTCCTTCGTGAATTGCTCGTTCTCGGTAACGACCATCTTGTCGCGCAAAATATCGATGCGTGGGTCCGCTGCGACATCATCCTCGTAGTCTGCCGCCGTCAGGCGGCCGAAGATGAGCGGCACCGCAACCATGTACTGGATGCAGTGGTCGCGGTCGGCGGGGTTATCGAGCGGGCCGGTCTTGTCGATGATGCGAACGCCAGCCTCCTGCGTTTCGATGACGACCTTCTCGATGTCGTCAATGCGGTCTGCGACCTGTTCGTGCAGCGTCATCGCCGCTTCGACCGCGGTCTGCGAATGGAACTCGGCCGGGTAGGAGATCTTGAACAGCACGTTCTCCATCACGTAACTGCCGTAGCCGCGCTGGAAACCGAACGGCTTGCCCTTGAACAGGACGTCGTAATAGCCCCAGGTCTTCGCGGACAGCACGGACGGATAGCCCATTTCGCCAGTCATGGCAATGAGTGCGAGGCGCACGGCTCGGCTGGTGGCGTCACCGGCTGCCCAGCTCTTGCGTGAACCCGTATTCGGAGCGTGGCGGTAAGTGCGCAGCGAACAGCCGTCGACCCAGGCATGCGAGAGTGCGTTGAGTACTTTCTCTTTATCCCCGCCAAGCATGCGCGTAACCACTGCCGTTGACGCTACGCGAACGAGCAAAACGTGATCGAGACCAACACGGTTGTAGCTGTTCTCGAGCGCCAGCACGCCCTGGATTTCATGTGCGCGAATCATCGCATCGAGTACATCGCGCATCGTCAGCGGTTGTTCCCCGTTTACCCGCGCCTGGCGGCTCAGGTAATCGGCAACAGCGAGGATGCCGCCGAGGTTATCGGACGGGTGACCCCATTCAGCTGCGAGCCAGGTGTCGTTGAAGTCCAGCCAGCGGTTCATGGCGCCGATGTTGAACGCGGCCATGACCGGCTCGAGTTCATAGGACGTGCCCGGCACACGCGCGCCGCCCGCCAGCGTGGCGCCCGGCACCACGGGTCCGAGCAGCTTGGTGCACGCCGGGTAATCGAGCGCCTGGAATCCGCATGCCAGCGTGTCCATCAGGCAGTAGTGCGCGGTCTCGAAGGCGAGCTCGCTGTCGATTTCCTCGCCACAGACGAAATCGGCGATGTCGACGAGTTCCTTGTCCCAGTCGGGACGCTTCGCCGAGCGAATATCAATGTTGGACATGGATTTATCTCTTCAGTTGGCGAAAGGGGTCAGAGCCCTTTTTTGACCACATGCGGAACCAAGCCACATCTGGGACAAAAAGGGCTCTGACCCCGGTTCGGGTTAGCGGTTTTCGATCGGAACCCAGTCCTGCAGCGCAGGGCCGATGTATTCGGCTGCGGGTCGGATCAGTTTGTTGTCTGAACGCTGTTCCATGATATGCGCTGCCCATCCGGTAATGCGTGAACAGACGAAGATCGGTGTGAACAGGTGCGTCGGCACGCCCATGTAGTGGTACACGCTGGCCGCGAAGAAGTCGGCATTCGCGAACAGCTTCTTCTCGTCCCACATGACTTTTTCGATGGCTTCGGAGACCTCGTAAAGCGTCATGTCGCCTCGCTCTTCGGCGAGCTTCTTCGACATGCCCTTGTTGACGCTGTTACGCGGATCCGACGTCGTGTAAACGCGGTGCCCGAAGCCCATGATGAGCTCCTTGCGCTCGAGCATGCCGAGCACGCCTTGTGTTGCTTCTTCGGGCGTCGGGAACTTCTGGATCAATTCCATTGCCGCTTCGTTGGCGCCGCCGTGCAGCGGACCTCGCAACGCGCCGATCGCGCCGCTCACCGCCGAGTGCATGTCGGACAGCGTGCCCGTGATAACACGAGCGGCGAACGTCGATGCATTGAACTCGTGTTCCGCGTACAGAATCAGCGTTGTCGACAGGCACTTCTGGTGGAACTCCGATGGCGGCTGGCCGTGCAGCAAGTGCAGGAAGTGCCCCGCTATCGAATCGTCGTCCGTCTCGGTGGCGATGCGTTTGCCACCCGAATGAAAACGGTGCCAGTACAGCAGCATCGACGGCAGGCCCGCCAGCAGGCGATCGGCGACGTCATTCTGGTTGGAGAAATTTCCCTCCGGCTCGATATTGCCGAGGAATGAAACGCCGGTACGCATGACATCCATCGGGTGCGCGTCTGCCGGGATCATTTCGAGCACGGTCCTCAGATCATCAGGCAGGCCACGCAGCGTCTTGATCTTGGCAACGTATGCATCGAGCTCGGCCTGTGCAGGCAACTTGCCATGCAGCAGCAGGTAGGCAACCTCTTCGAAGGTCGCGTTGTCCGCGAGGTCGTAGATGTCGTAGCCGCGGTAGGTCAGGCCTGCGCCCTCCTTGCCAACGGTACACAGCGCTGTCTTGCCCGCGGTAACGCCGGCAAGGCCGCCCGTCTTTTTCGTGTCTGTCATTTTTTCAGTCCTTGCTCTTTGAAGAGTTCGTCGAGCTTGTCTTCGTACGCCTGGTAACCGAGAACATCGTATAGCTCCATGCGTGTCTGCATGCGGTCGATCGAGGCAGATTGCGTGCCCTGTTCGCGCAAATTCGCGTAGACCTCGAGCGCCGCCTTCGACATCGCCCGGAATGCCGACAACGGATATAACGCCATGCGCACACCGACCCCCGCGAGTTCTTCGGTCGTGAACAACGGCGTCTTGCCGAATTCGGTCAGGTTGGCGAGCACCGGCACGTTGATCGTGTCGGTAAATTGCCGGTACTCGTCGAGGGTCGTCAGCGCCTCCGCGAAAATCATGTCGGCCCCGGATTCGACATAGGCCGCGGCACGATCGAGCGCTGCCTGCTGCCCTTCAACGGCATGGGCGTCGGTGCGTGCCATGATCACGAAGTCGTCATCGATACGGCCATCGACCGCGGCTTTCAGCCGGTCACACATTTCGGCCGTCTCGACCAGCGCCTTGCCGGGACGATGGCCGCAGCGTTTGACGGCGACCTGGTCTTCGAGGTGGCAGCCTGCAGCACCCGCCCACGTCATTTCGCGAATCGTGCGGGCGATCATGAATGCGCTGCCCCAGCCAGTGTCCGCGTCGACGAGCAACGGCAGGTCCGTGGCAGAAGCGATGCGGCGCACGTCCTCGCAAACATCGTTGAGCGTCGTCATGGCGAGATCCGGCAGGCCGAACGATGCGTTGGCGACGCCGGCGCCGGACAGGTATATAGCCCGAAAGCCGGCATTTTCGGCTAACAGGGCGCTAAATGCGTTGATCGTGCCGACAATTTGCAGGGGGCGCTCTTCTTCGAGGGCGGCCCTGAAGCGTGCTCCAGCACTCATGGTCCAGGCTCCCAGTTGGTTGCACCTGAAATTTTAATGAGGATTAAAATTTCACGGGAGAGCGATTCTAAACCACGAACAGGGCGTTTCCCAAATTGAGCTCCCCGGAAACTAAATCTCGACGACGATGCGGCCGGTTACCTTGCCGTCGACATAGGCCTGGAAGGCCCCGGGCAACTCGTCGAAGCTGATCGTCCGGCCGCCGATCGTGTCCAGGTGCCGTGGACGCAGGTCCCCGCCGATGCGGGACCAGACCGCCAGCCTGAGGTCGCGCGGCGTGTCGACGGAGTTGATGCCGAGCAGGCAGACCGCGCGAAGAATGAACGGCATGACCGTGGTTTCGAGCTTGTGGCTCGCGGCCAGGCCGATGCTGGCAATGTTGCCGCCGTACCCGGTCGTGCGTGTCAGCCACGCCAGGTAGTC
>JARRLQ010000029.1:46958-65987 GCA_037386905.1 Woeseiaceae bacterium | reverse complement strand
CTGCGGGGCGATGCCGGCGGCAAGCACCTGTTCGCGGACGAGCGATTCGATGTCACGTCGATCGTGTTCGAACCCGCCGCGCTCGACATCGACACACCGGATGATCTGGCGTCATTGTGAGGAGCGTAGCGACAAAGCAATCTCGCGGATTGCTTCGCTACGCTCGCAATGACGCCGCTGACGAGGCGCAGCGTTCGCAGTTGACCCAGCCGGAGTGGCCGTCAACGTAGTGCTCTTTCTTCCAGATCGGCAGGCGCACTTTCAACTGGTCGATGATGTAACGGCAGGCCTGAAACGCCTCGTCCCTGTGCGGGGCTGATACGCCGACCCAAACCGCACATTCGCCGATCTCGAGCATGCCGGTGCGATGCACGCAATACGCCTGCAGGTGCGGAAAGCGCTCCCTCGCTTCGGCAAGAATCTTCTCGCCCTCGGTCAGTGCGAGCGGCTCATAGGCTTCGTACTCGAGGCGCAGCACTTCATGACCTTCGTTTACATTGCGAATCCACCCTTCAAACCCGCAATAGGCACCGGCGCCAGCGTCGAACAACTTGGCGCGCAACTCATCCGGCCGGATTTCCGTTGTGGTCATCTCGATCATGTCAGCCGCCAGCAACCGGGGGAAACAGCAGCACAGTGTCACCGTCATTGACCGGAGAGTCCCAATCGGCCATTTCGTCGTTGATCGCGACCTTGCAGTGCCCGCTCGGCTCGGCAGAGCCGTGGCGAGCGCGCGTGGCCTGGAATACGTCAGCCGCCGTTTCAGCCTCCAGCGACAGGGTTTCCTCGTCGAGGCCCGCGTGTTCGCGGAACATTGCAAAGTAGCGCACCGTCAAGGTTTTCATTGCGCCGCCTCCAGCACGCTGTCCGCAAGGTCCTCCGGCGTATTGATATTATCGAGCGCACCAGGGTTCGGCTGCTCCAGCAATTCCGTATCCGAATTGATCAACATCTTGCGCGGACAAACAATTCCGTCTGCAACGAATTCGCGTATGACGCTGTCGGAACCGGATGCATAGACCGCACACAGCGGTTCCGGTAGTCCGTCGTAGCTGCTCCTGAATGCCGAGAACGGTCTGTCGATCGCGCGATGCTCCAGCAGGTATTCCAGTGTCGCCTCATCAATATTGGGAAGATCGCACGCGAGCACCAGCCAATCGGCATCCGGGTGCTCGTCCATAGCCGACAGGATACCGGCCACGGGACCGATGCCCTCGTAACGATCGACAATGGTCGGGAAGCGGTTGCGCTCCGGATCGTCCTGTTGCTCGCTGCGTGCCGATACGTAAACACTGTCGGTGACCTGCTCGAGCAGCGACGTAGTGTAGCCCAGCTGGCTCTGCCCTTTGCGCATGAGCAGCGCCTTGTCCTGGCCCATGCGGCGACTCTGGCCTCCGGCCAGGACCAGCCCGAAAAGCTTGTTACTCATCACGCACAAAATCCCTTTTGCCACCCGTCTTCGCCATTAGCCTGGTCTCGCCAATGACGATGTCGTGTGACATTGCCTTGCACATATCGTAGATGGTCAGCGCCGCGACTGAGGCGCCCGTCAACGCCTCCATCTCGACGCCGGTCTTGTGGTGCACCTTGCAGCGGCAATCGATTACGGCATCGTTGCCGTGTACTTCGATGGCAATCTTGCAATTCTCGAGGCCGAGAGGATGGCAGAAAGGAATCAGCTCGTGCGTCTTCTTTGCCGCCATAACGCCGGCAATCACGGCAGTCGCGAATACTGGTCCTTTCTTCGTCGTTATCTCGTCACGATCAAGCTCGGCAACAACCTCGCCGGGCAGATGAACGATCGTGCGCGCATGCGCCTCGCGATCAGTCGCGACCTTGTCGCTGACATCGACCATTGTCGGCTGGTTTCTCTCGTCAATGTGGCTCAGTTTGCTCATCTATCCGCCAATCTGGTACATCTCGACTTTACTCTGTGCATGGTGTTCGGCAACTTCGGGCCGCCGAAGTTCGCTGTAGCGATCGGCACGTTGCAGCCAGATTCGCGACAGGATATCCGCGAGTTCGTCATCATCGGCACCGTTGCGAATCGGTTCCCGCAAATTCGTCCCCTGCGTCGCGAACAGGCAAGTATAAAGCATGCCATCGGATGACAGACGGGCCCGGCTGCAGCTGCCACAGAAGGGTTCCGTGACAGACGAGATAAACCCTATCTCGCCCTGGCCGTCAGCATACTCGTAGCGGCGCGCGACCTCCCCGGGATAGTTGCGGTCCATCCGTCTGAGCGGCCAGCGCTCTTCGATGATGGCCAGGAGCTCGCGGGACGGGACAACCTGGTCCATGCGCCAGCCATTGCGGTTGCCGACATCCATGTATTCGATCAACCGTACGATGTGGCCGGTGCCACGGAAGTGATCCAGCAGATCGAGGACGGTGCGATCGTTGACGCCGCGCTCCACGACAACGTTGATCTTGATCGGTGCGAGACCCGCCGCAGCGGCGGCCTCGAGCCCCTCCATCACCTGCGCCAGGTGTCCCCTGCCGCCGCTCATCATGCTGAATATGTCTTCGTCGAGACTGTCGAGACTGATCGTGACCCGTTGCAGCCCCGCATCCTTCAGCGTCTGCGCAACTGGCGCCAGTAACATCGCATTGGTCGTCAGGGCGAGATCATCCACACCCTCGAGTTCCGCAAGGCCTGCGACCAGCGACGGCAGCTTTTTGTCGAGCAACGGCTCGCCGGTCCTCGCCCCAGTCGCCGCCGCCGATCACGTTGCCGGCGCGGGCGGAGGCGACGCGCGGGCCGTTGTCCCGGTGAAATTCACTTTCCGGCATGCAGTAGGGGCAGCGAAAATTGCACCGGTCGAGCAATGATATCCGCAGGTCGTGAAGAGGCCGGTTCAGCGCGTCCTTGATTTGCATCAGCGCATTCTGCATGATTTTTCGTCCCGCATACCAATAAATAGAAAGGGTTCTGATGAACGTCACCTTTACGAGCGAGGAACTCGCCTTCCGTGACAAGGTCCGCCGGGCCTTCGAAGAAGAGATGCCCGAAGACATTGCCGAGAAACAGCGTCTCGGCGTGCCATTAGAGCGCAGCGACTTCATCAGGTTCCAGAAATTCCTGGCCAACAAAGGCTGGGCCGGCGCCAACTGGCCGGTTGAGTATGGTGGTACCGGCTGGAATGCCGTCGAGAAATACATCTTCAACGCCGAGATGGCGAGAGCGAACGCGCCCGGCATCATTCCTTTCGGACTCGGCATGGTTGGTCCGGTCATCTACACGTACGGCAGCGAACAACAAAAGCGTCGCTTCCTTCCAGATATTCTCGAGAGCAACGTGTGGTGGTGCCAGGGCTATTCGGAGCCTGGTGCAGGCTCCGACCTTGCCTCGCTGAAGACGCGCGCCGAGCTCGCCGGCGATCACTTCATCGTCAACGGCACCAAGGCCTGGACGACCATGGCGCACTGGGCCGACTGGATGTTTTGCCTCGCCCGGACGACGACCGATGTCGCGCGACGCCAGGAAGGCATCAGCTTCCTGTTGATCGACATGAATTCGCCCGGTGTAAAAGTTACGCCCATCGTCACGATCGAAGGTGATCACGAAGTCAACGAAGTACATCTGGAAAACGTGAAGGTCCCTGTCGAAAACCTCGTCGGCGAGGAAGGCAAGGGCTGGACTTATGGCAAGGTCCTGTTGCAACACGAGCGCACGGGTAGCGGCCAGGTTGCCCAATCCGAATACCGGCTCAGGAAATTGCGGCACCAGGCGAGCCGCTCCATCCGCGGCGCAAAGCCGCTTGCCGGGGACCGCAATTTCATGCGCAAGCTTGCAGCGGTCGAGGTCGAGGTCAAGGCGCTCGCAATCACCGAGTTGCGGACGCTTGCCGCTGTCGCGTCAGGCAAGGCGCCGGGGCCGGAGTCGTCGATTTTCAAGCTCAAGGGCAGCGAGTTGCAGCAGGCTGTAGACGAGCTCTACATGGAAGCCGCCGGATCGAGTGATCTCGGCTACAGCCCGGACGTGTGGCAGACGTTCGTCGAACTGGGCTGGACCGCGGTGCCATTTGCGGAAGAAGACGGCGGATTCGACGGAGATGCGGTCGACCTGATCGTTATGATGCAGCAGTTTGGAAAAGGCCTCATCGTCGAACCCTATCTTGCCAATGTTGTCCTCGCCGGCGGCGTCTTGCGGCGCGTTGCGACAGAGGCTCAGAAAACCAGGTGGCTGCACCCGATCATCTCCGGTGAGCTGCAGGCCGCACTCGCACATAATGAGCCGCAGAGCCGTTACGAACTCGACGATATAGCAACGCAAGCTGTGAAGGACGGCGATGAGTGGGTGATCAACGGCCGCAAGGGCGTCGTGCTGAACGGCGGCAACGCCGGCCTGCTGATCGTGCCGGCACGCACGGATGGCGGTATCACGCTGTTTGCGGTTGGCGGAATGGCTGAAGGCGTCAATCGAAATGCGTACCCCACCGTCGACGGCCACCAGGCTGCCGAAATCGAGCTCAAAGACGTACGTGTCGATGACGGCGCCGTGCTGGGTGAGGTTGACCAGGGCCTGGCAGTCCTCGATTCAGTCGTTGCAGAGGCTACGCTAGCGGTTTGTGCAGAGGCGGTCGGCATTATGCAGGTCCTGACCGACAAGACCGTCGAATATTCGAAGCAGCGCGTGCAATTCGGTGTGCCCATTGGCAGTTTCCAGGCCCTGCAGCATCGCATGGCCGACATGCTCGTAGCCTGCGAGCAGAGTTACTCGCTGTTGCTGTGGGCAGCAATGGCCAATGCCGACGGCACCGAGGAAGCAGGGCGCGCGGTAAGCGCCATGAAGTACCAGGTCGGCACTTTCGGCAAGAAAGTCGGCCAGGAAGCCATCCAGATTCATGGTGGCATGGGTGTCACCTGGGACCTGGACGTTGCGCACTACTTCAAGCGACTGACGGCAATTTGCCTGACATTTGGAAACGCAGACTGGCACCTCGACCAACTGGCTAATTAGACGTGCTGCCCGATAGTGTCGTCGCGTTTTTCACCGCGAACCAGGAAATCCTGTGGTTCACGACGTTGTTCATCGACCTTGGGTTCACGGTCGTCCTGTTCCGACTGTTCGGCAAGGCCGGCCTGCAGGTCGCAATCTCGACAGCCATCATTCTCGCAAACATCCAGGGACCGAAACTGACCGTCATTTTCGGACTCGAGACGACGATGGGCGTCATCTTCTATTCGAGCATCTTCTTTGCCACCGACGTGCTCAGCGAGAACTACGGCAAGAAAGAAGCCAACAAGGCCGTGTGGATGGGCTTCGTTGTCAGCGTCATAGTATTGTTCATGCTGAGTTTCGCGACCATGTACCTGCCGACCGACCTCTCGGCGGCGGCCGGATTTTCCCAGCCACTTCATGACGCGTTCCTCGTCATTGCGAACTTCGCGCCGCTGATGGTATTCGGATCACTGACCGCCTACCTGATCAGCCAGAAGTTCGACGTGTGGGCCTTTCACAAGATCAAGTCGATCACTGGCGATAAGTACTTGTGGCTGCGCAATAACGGCTCGACGATCCTGTCGCAAATGCTCGATACGGCGATCTTCAGCCTGATTATCTGGGCACATGAGGTCGGTATCCGGCAGGCGCTTGTGTACGGTTTCGCAAAGTTCGTATTCAAAATCGTCATTGCGCTGGTAGATACTGCATTTATCTATTGGGCGCGGCGCTCGTTCCTGCACCACAAGCCGCTGATGGAGGACTAAATGCAGCCTTCAGGCGTAATTACAATAACCACAGATTTCGGCCACAAGGGGCCGTTCGTCGGCGTCATGAAGGGCGTCATCATCGACCGTTTCCGCGACGCGCGTATCGTCGACCTGACGCACGATATTCCTGCTCAGTGGCCGCCCGAGGCGGGCTTCTGGGTACGGCGCAGCTACAAGTACTTCCCGCGGGGAACCGTTCATCTCGCGATCGTCGATCCCGGCGTTGGCACCGAACGCGATATCCTCATCGTCGAGTACGATCACCACTGGTTCATGGCGCCGGACAACGGCCTGCTCGGGCGGATGCTCGATCATGCAGACGGCGCAGCTGTTTTCAAACTCGACATGGGCGTGCTGGAGCGGCTGAATATACCTTCACCGAGCAGTACGTTTCATGGCCGTGACGTGTTTGCGCCAATTGCGGCCGAACTCGCCGCCGGCAATACCACTCCGGTCAGTATCGGTCTGGCGACAGACACCTGGGTGCCCGGCTGGGTCGATGAACCGGAAGTTACCGATGACAAGGTTAGCGGTTCGATCATTACCGTGGACGCATTCGGCAACCTGATCAGTAACATTGAAGCATCTAAGATTGCGAGCCTCGGGAATCCTGTCGTGCACGTTGCCGGACATGACATTCCATTGCGCACGACCTACGGCAATGTGAAACCAGGAGAATACCTTGCCCTGGTCAATTCGTTTGACGTTCTCGAGGTTGCGAGGGCCGAGAGCAATGCTGCCGATGGCCTGGGCGTGGAGCGCGGTGCTCCTGTCTCTGTAACGTCCAGATCATAGGGACCCGCATCACCCTGTCATCGCCTGCTTTTCAATCTTCGCCCAGCTATCGCGCAGCGTCACGATACGGTTGATGACCGGCGCTTCAGCCGCGTGGTCTTCGCTGTCCGCGCAGAAATAGCCGAGCCGTTCGAACTGCACGGCCTCGCCGACTGCCAGCTCTGCGATAGCGGGTTCGAGTATCGCGTCCACGCTCTCCAGTGAGTCGGGGTTGAGCGCGGTCATGAAGTCTTCGGCCGCGTTGGGATCCGGAATCGTGAACAGCCTGTCATAGAGGTTCACTTTCGCGGGCATGCCGTGAGCAGCAGAAACCCAGTGAATCGTGCCTTTGACCTTGCGATCCGATGTTCCCGTACCGCTGCGTGTGTCGGGATCGTAGGTGCAGCGCAACTCGACGACATTGCCGTCGTCGTCTTTGATGACGTCCTCGCACTTGATGATGTAACCGAAGCGCAGCCGCACTTCCCCGCCGGGCTTGAGGCGGAAGAACTTGCGTGGCGCCTCCTCCATGAAATCATCCTGCTCAATCCAGAGTTCACGCGAGAACGGCAATTCGCGCGTACCCATGTCGGGATTGTTGGGATGGTTCATCGCCTCCATCAACTCGACCTGATCCTCGGGGTAATTCGTCAGTACGACCTTGAGCGGACGCAGCACGGCCATTCGCCGCTCGGCGATGTCATTGAGATCCTCGCGCACGCAGTTCTCGAGCGCGCCCATCTCAATGAGCTTGTCTTTCTTGGTCACGCCAGCGCGCCTGACGAAGTCGCGCAATGCCATTGCCGGGTAGCCGCGACGACGCATGCCGGCAATCGTCGGCATGCGCGGGTCATCCCAGCCGGAGACGACATCGTTTTCGATCAATAACCCCAGCTTGCGCTTGCTCGTAATCGTGTACGCGAGATTCAGGCGCGAAAACTCGATCTGCCTGGGGCGATGTTCAGGCTGCAACTGGTCGAGGAACCAGTCGTACAGTGGGCGGTGGTCTTCGAACTCGAGTGTGCAGAGCGAATGCGTAATGCCCTCGTAGGCATCCGACAGCCCGTGCGCGTAGTCATACATCGGGTAGATGCACCACTTGTCGCCGGTTCGCTGGTGCTCGAGATGACGAATACGATAAATCGTCGGGTCACGCATGTTCATGTTCGGTGACGCCATGTCGATCTTTGCCCGCAGCACATGAGTACCGTCTTCGAACTCGCCCGCCCGCATGCGGCGAAACAGGTCCATGTTCTCGTCGACGCTGCGGTCGCGACAAGGGCTGTTCTTGCCCGGTTCGGTCAGCGTGCCGCGGTACTTGCGAATCTCCTCGGCGCTCAGATCGTCGACATAGGCCACGCCCAGTTCGATCAGCTTCTCGGCCGACTCGTAAAGACGGTCGAAGTAATCGGAAGCATGGGTCAGCCGGTCGCCCCAGTCGAAGCCGAGCCAGTGCACGTCCCGCTCGATCGCATCGACGTATTCCTGCTTTTCCTTGCCCGGGTTGGTGTCGTCGTAGCGCAGGAACGTGCGACCGTCGTTCTCCTCGCCTACGCCGAAATTGAGGCAGATCGACATGACGTGGCCAATATGGAGATAGCCGTTCGGCTCGGGCGGAAAGCGGGTGACGATCTCGTCGTGCTTTCCGGACTCGAGGTCCTCGAAAATGATCTGGCGGATAAAATCCCGCCCCGGGGCATCTGACATGGGTGATTCGCTAACTGATTCAAACGGGGCGCTATTCTACACGTTATTTTCTGTACAATAGCGCGCCGTGGCCACTGCCACCCTGAACGACAACAAGCAGATCGAGCGATGCCAAACATTACTCTCCCCGACGGCTCCGTTCGGCAGTACGACACTGCCATAACGGGAGCCGAGATTGCCGCCAGCATCGGCGAAGGACTGGCGCGCGCCGCTGTGGCTGTGAAAGTCGATGGCGAGATGTATGACCTGACACGCAGCATCGAATCGGACGTCGCCCTCGAGATCGTTACGCGCGACTCGGACGACGGACTCGAACTGCTGCGCCACGACGCAGCGCACGTGCTCGCCGAAGCCGTCAAGGAGCTGTGGCCGGAAACCCAGGTCACGATCGGCCCGGCTATCGAGAACGGCTTTTACTACGACTTCTCCCGGGAAGAGCCGTTTACCGAAGATGACCTGGCCGTCATCGAAAAACGCATGGCCGAGATCGTCGACCGCGATGAGGAAATCCAGCGCGAAGTCTGGGACCGGGACGAAGCCGTGAAATTCTTTCGCGACATGGGCGAAGAATACAAGGCGGAAATCATCGAGAGCATTCCGTCAGGGGAAGCTATTACGCTGTACCGCCAGGGCGAGTTCATCGATCTCTGCCGTGGGCCGCACCTTCCATCTACCGGCAAGCTCGGCAAGGCATTCAAACTGACGCACGTGTCCGGCGCCTACTGGCGCGGCGATTCGAACAACGAAATGTTGCAGCGCGTGTACGGCACGGCCTGGTCAAACCCGAAACAGTTGCGCCAGTACCTGCACATGCTCGAAGAGGCCGAGAAACGAGACCATCGCCGCCTCGGCAAAATCATGGACCTGTTTCACTTCCAGGAAGAGGCGCCGGGTGGTGTCTTCTGGCATGACCAGGGCTGGGCGATGTACCAGAGCCTGATCGGATACATGCGCGAACAGCTCGAAATCGGCGGCTACCAGGAGATCAACACGCCGGAGATCATGAGCCGGTCGCTGTGGGAGGCCTCAGGCCACTGGGATGCTTTCGGCGACGGGATGTTTACAACGCAGACGGCGGATGACCGGCAGTATGCAATCAAGCCGATGAACTGCCCCGGCCATATCCAGGTTTTCAAGCAGGGCATCACGAGCTACCGCGACCTGCCACGCCGTCTCGCAGAATTCGGCAAGTGCCATCGCTACGAACCTTCAGGCGCGCTTCACGGGCTCATGCGGGTTCGCGCGTTCACGCAGGACGATGCGCATATCTTCTGCACGGCGGAACAGATTACCGACGAGTCGATCGCGGTCTGCCGACAGCTGCTGAATATCTACAGTGACTTCGGCTTCGACAATGTACGCATCAAGTTTGCCGACCGGCCCGAGGTGCGCGTCGGAGAAGACGCGGTATGGGACCAGGCAGAAGCGGCGCTGCTCAAGGCGCTCGAAGCCGCAGATCTCGAGTACACCCACAATCCTGGCGAGGGTGCGTTCTACGGGCCGAAACTGGAGTTCGTGCTGCGTGACGCCATCGGTCGCGACTGGCAGTGCGGCACCCTGCAGGTCGACCTGAACATGCCCGGCCGCCTCGGTGCCACCTATATCGGCGAAGACGGCAACAAGCACACCCCCGTCATGCTGCATCGTGCCATCTTCGGCTCGCTCGAGCGGTTTATCGGCATACTGATCGAGCATCACGCCGGCAACCTGCCGCTCTGGCTCGCGCCAACCCAGGTCAAGGTGCTGACGATTACCTCCGACGCCAACGACTACGCCGAGAAAGTGGCGCAGGCATTCCGCGACGTCGGCATGCGTGCCGATACCGACACGCGCAACGAGAAGATCTCCTACAAGGTTCGCGAGCACAGTGTCGCCAAGGTTCCCGTGCTGCTGGCGGTCGGCCAGCGCGAGGTCGACGAGCGCAATGTCGCCATGCGTCGCCTCGGCTCCAAGAAACAAGCGGTGTTGCCTCTTGATGAGGCCGTCTCCACCCTGAGGCAGGAAGTCCGGGACCGCACATAAGGCCGCTTTCCCCGGGGTCAGAGCCCTGGGGCTCTGACCCCAATCCCTCACCCTGAGCCCAAATGTGATGCGGCCTACAGTTTGACTGTGCGCCGCGTCACAGATTCGCGCATCAACACCTCAAGCCCAACAGTTCCGCGGCTTCCCGGGGATATACTGCTTCCTCGCAAGGACTATGCGAGCGATTAGACATAAGGCAAGGAGATCGTCGAGTGGCGCTGGAACAATTCAAAACTCAGGTACTGTTGCTGCACAGCGAACAAAGTACCCTGGACTCGCTGAGTTCCGGGTTCAATGATCGCTACACAGTGCACTGCGCCACCAGCGGGTCTGAGGCACTCAATACTCTTGGTGAAATACAGATCGACGTCATCGTCTCGGCCCATGAACTGCCGGGCATGAGCGGCCTCGATGCGCTTCGTGAAGCGAAGAAGCGTTCGCCGGACACGATCGGTATCCTGCTCGCCGGTAATCAAAATGAGGGTCTCGAAGCTCTCGTTGGCGACCAGGAAGTCTTCCAGGTCGTGCGTGGCCACGTTACGCCGGACTCTCTCAAGCAAATGATCGACAGCGCGACCCAGCAGGCACGCCTGATGGCCCTCGCCGAATCCGCCAATGACACGACAGCAAACCCGGACGAACCGGTTGCAGAACACATCATCATGGAGACATCAGAGAATGGCTCCTCGATTATCTCGGATGGCACCGGCCGCATGCCGGCGCTGGACCCCAAGAAAATTGACGATGCTGCAGATGTCGGCGCCCGCTCGGTCGACGTACTTGTCCTGACACACGACGAAGAATTCCTGGCCACGGTCAAGGAATCGGCACGCGGCCTGCACAACGTCATTTATGCGAACACGATTTCGCAGGCCGATGAGGCTATCAGCAAGCACAAGATTGGCGTCGCCGTCGTGGACGCCGCGATGGTCGGAGCCAATGTCGAGAAGATGACAATGCACCTGCGTGCATCGGCGCCGCGCCTCGTCGCTATCGTGGCCGGCCGCCGCGATGATGGCGAAATGCTCATGGACCTCATCAACCGCGGCAAGGTGTATCGCTTCCTGCTCAAGCCCGTGTCGCCGGGCCGCTCGCGGCTGGCTATCGAAGCCTCGGTCAAGCACCACCTCGAAGCCCCTGATTCCGCATTCAGGGTATCCAGTGAACGGGCGCCAACGCCGAAGCCGGCTCCAAAACCCGCACCGGTGCCTGCTGCCAAACCCGCACCGAAGCCGCAACCGGCGCCGGAGCAGAAGAAGCCGAAGGCAGAGCCCAAACCGGAACCGAAGCCTGCGCCGAAACCGGCTGCCAAGGCGCCTCCAAAACCGGCTCCAGCCCCGGCCCCTGCGCCAGCCGCAGCCCCCGAGAAGAAACCGCAACCGGCACCAGCCGAGTCGATCGTCGCGAATCGCGACGAGGCACTCTCCCCGATCGAAGAAGGACTGACGGATGCTTTCGGTGGTGACGACTCGAGCTTCACCGAAACAATGACGGGCATTGTCGAAACCGTAACAAAGTCACTCAGGCCGAAGAAAAAGGAAAAGGCTCCCAAAGTTGAACCCACGGTCGAGACTTCGGCGATGGCAATCGAACCCTCGCCAGCGACCGACGGCTCCGGTGGCTCACTGTTCACCGACCCCAAAGTTCTTGGCACCGGCGCCGTGGCGCTCGTCGCCATCGCAGCAGCCGGATTCTGGATGTTTGGCGGATCGGGCGCCCCCGCAGTCGACGAGGCAACATCGCAACCGGTAGTCGAGGAAAGTGCTGCTGCGCCTGCTGAACAGGCGCCCGCAGACAGCGTGTTCAACACCGAAGTCGTTGTACCCGAGGAACTCAGCGTCGATGACCTGATTGACGAGGCACGTGTTGCCCAGAATGCCGGGCAGGTTTACGAGCCGCCGGGCAACAATGCGATTGAACTCTACCTGGCCGCACTCGATACGGCACCTGGCGATCCTGTCGCTGCTGCCGGGCTCGAAGAGGTCATTGGGCAAGCTCTCGGCATGGCCGAGACGGCATTGCTCGAACGCCGCCCCGACGATGCCATGGCTGCTTTGCAAGCCGTTGAAATTGCCACACCGGACAACGAAAGGCTGCCATTCCTGAACGCGCAGCTGGTCCAGCTGCAACTGCGCGACTACCTGGATACAGCGCGCAATGCTATTCGCGAAGCGCGTTTCGAGGACGCGCAGGATGCGATCACCAGTGCCCAGGCTCTTCCGGTGCAGGACCGCTCGGAGATAAACGCCCTCGAAGACGACCTGCGCGAGGCGCTGAGTGCGCAGCGTATCGACGGGATGCTTGCAGAAGCCAATGCACGTCTCGAGGAAGGCAAACTGATCGCGCCGTCGAACGATAACGCACGGTATTACTTCGAGCTCGCTCTGCGGAGAGACCCTGACAACACAGCGGCTCGCGCCGGCATCGTCGCTATTGCGAGCAAGATTGTGCTGCAGGCTCGTGCGCAAATCGACGCAGGCAATTTTGAAAAGGCCGAGGCACTCCTCGCCGATGCACGCCGGCTGGATTCAGCCAGCAGCGAACTCGCGGCTACGACCACCGCACTGGCGAACGCACGCGACCTTCGTCAGCAGGAGATACGCGCAGCGGCCGAGCGCGCCGCCGAGCAAAGAGCAGCGGATCAACGGGCCGCTCAACAGCGTGCGGCTGAACAGCGCGCGGCCGAGCAACGCGCCGCGGACCAACGCGCCGCCGAGCAGCTGGCCGCTGAGCAGCGCGCCGCTGAACAACGCGCTGCGGAACAGCGCAATGCAGAGCAGCGTGCCGCTGAATTTGCCGCCATGGTGAATTCTTCAGACCAGCCCGCTGCCAGTGGGCCGGCCGCCAATTCAGCCACAACCGAACCACAGTCTGCACCACAGCAGACGGCTCAGCAGCCCGTTCAACAACCAGTTCAGCAACCAGCCGTCAACGAGCCTGTCGCCGACACGACAGTCGCTGTCGCAGGGTCCGGCGACGCAGTTGAAACATCCCGCCCTGACCCGCAGGTGAGCCAGCCGCCCGTGCAACAGGCATCCGCACCATCGCCACGGGACACCGCGCCGGTTGCCGCCAGTTCGCTGAAGCGCACCAAGTATGTTGCGCCGAAATACCCGCGCGGCGCACAACGCCGTGGCGTATCGGGCTGGGTCGACGTTCTGTTTACGGTTGATATCGACGGCACGATAACCGACATCGCGGTCCGTGACTCAAACCCGGGTGACACATTCGTCAACGCGGCCATCAATGCGGTCGAAGACTGGGAATTCGAACCCGTGATCGAGAACGGTGTTGCCATCCAGAAGCGCGCTGCGGTGCGCATGATGTTCGCGATCGAGTGATGCGTTGCAGCTGATACCACTGACCAACTGGAAAATTAAATTTTCCGGGTTGGACTAGTTCGACCGATCAATATAGTCTTGCACGTTCCGGAACCTCTATGGGGGAGCGATTCTTGGATACGTCCGTCGCAGCTGGATCTGCAAAACAAGAACGAAAACAACAACAAAGAAGCATTATCACGCAGCAAAAGCTGCTCGATGCGGCAATCGAGGCATTCTCGGAAAACGGCTTCAAAGGCACGTCGACGCGCGATATTGCCGAACGAGCGGGTGTTCATCATCCGCTGATCACCTATCACTTCAAGAACAAGGAGCAGCTCTGGAAGGCTGCGACCGATCGTATCTTTCGTGAATTCAATATCTCGCTCGTCAAGGCGATGGCGGAGATTCCGGATATCGAGGCCAAGGCCAAGGCGGAGGCATTTATTCGAACCTACCTGCACTACTCACGCAGCCAGCCCGCGCTGCACCGCATCATCCTGCAGGAAGCGAATTACGAGAGCGAGCGCCTTGAGTGGTTGACCGAAAATCACCTGAAGCCAATGTTCGATGAAGTCAGCAAGGCGCTGACAGGCCTGCAGCAACTCGGCGTCGCACCGGAAGGCAGTCCCGCCCTGTTATTCAACATGATCCGTGTGTGCGCCGGCGGCCTGATAGCGCTCAAGCTCGAACTCAAGCATACGAGTGACATCGATCTCGATTCCGACGAGCAAATCTCGGAACTCGCGGAAATGATCATTCGAGTGTTTTTCCCGGGTGACCAGCCCAGGATCGACTAGCTTCCGGACAGTTCCTGCTGAATTTCGGCAACGATCGAGAGCGCGATCGGCGCCGGCCCCCTGCCGCCGATATCCAGTCCGGCCGGACCATGCAGCCGTGCCTCCAGGCTCGCCCCGGCGTCACCCAATTCGGACAGCAACCTGTCGCGCCGGTGAATCGGTCCCAGCAGACCGATGTAGATCATGTCGGTCGCGGCAAGTTGTTCGAGATAGGTGCGGTCGCTGGCCAGGTGGTGACTCATGACGATGGCCGCTGCATAGCGATCGAGGTCGAGCGTTCCGGCCAGTTCGGCGGCAGGCATACAATGTTTTGCCGTAGCCGCCGCGAAATCGCCAGCCTCGAGGTAAGCCGGCCGATGGTCGACGACGGTACAACGCCATCCGAGCTCGGCGGCAAAACGCACGACCGGCTCGGCATCGAGGCCGGCGCCAAGCACGAGAATCTGCGGTGGCGGTTCGACCAGAATGGTCAGTTCCTGCAGCTCATCCGCGCCAACCTGCAATGTCATTTCCTGCCGCTTGTCGCCGCGCATGACTTCGGCAATGCGTGCGAACGGCGCATAGTTATCCGCAGGCAGCAACGGCAACAACACCATGCGCATCAGTCCGTCGCAGCCGACACCCATGCCCCACAGCTCATCGTCCTGACCGAGATCGTAGGTAACAATCTGCGGCTCGCCGCCTTCCAGTACTTGCTGCGCGCGCACGGCGAGATCACCCTCCAGGCAACCACCGGACAGCATGCCGCGGAATACGCCGCCCTGGTCGACGAGCATCTGCGCACCCGCCTTGCTGTATGTGGAACCCTCGGTCTCAAACACCGTGACCAGGACGAGTGGCTCACCGCGGTCTCTGCGTGCGTCGAAGAATTCGAGGAGCTTTGTTGTGTTCATCAGGCAGATGGTCGGCAGGCATACAGGTAGAGCATCTCCATGGCCAGCGAAGCGGCGGCCAACGCCGTGATCTCGCCGACATCATAGGCCGGAGCAACTTCAACGATGTCCATTCCGACGATGTTGATACCTGGCAGTCCGCGCAGAATCTCCAGCGCCTGGTAGCTCGTCAGTCCGCCACAAACCGGTGTACCGGTCCCGGGCGCATAGCTCGGATCCAGGCAGTCGATATCGAAAGTCAAATACACGGGTTTGTCGCCAACGACCGAGTTGATCTTGTCGATAACTGCACCGGCCCCATTGTTGTGCACCCACGGAGCGTCCAGCACGTTGAAGCCGAGCGTATCGTGATTGGTCGTGCGCAGGCCGACCTGGACCGAGCTCTGCGCATCAACAATGCCCTGCTTCGCGGCATGGTAGAACATCGTGCCATGGTCAATACGACCGTCCTCGTCTGCCCACGTGTCACTGTGGGCATCAAAGTGAATCAGTGACAACGGTGCCCCATGTTTTTCTGCATGCGCTTTCAGCAGCGGGTACGCAACGAAGTGATCGCCACCGAGCGCCAGGAGCCCCGGTCCCTGGCTGATAATTGATGTCGCGTGCGCCTCTATCTGGTCTGGTACGTTCTGCGGCCGCCCGAAATCGAAGAAGCAGTCGCCGTAATCGACGACGGCAAGCTTGTCGAACGGGTCAAACTCCATCCCGTAGGGACGTTCCCAGGCCATGATTGTCGACGCCGCACGAATCGCGCGCGGTCCAAATCGGGTCCCTGGCCTGTTGGTCGTCGCCGTGTCCAGCGGTACGCCGGTGACAACGACATCGACGCCTTCGAGGTCGCGTGTGTACTTGCGGCGCATGAATGATGTGACGCCTGCATAGGTCGGCTCGGGCGTCGTGCCGTACAGGGAGTCCCGCAATATTGCGTGGTCGCCGGCGTGCTTGTCGCTCATGCAATCGCCTGCTGGGTGAGGTCGAGGCAGCGCCAGGCTTTCTCGAGCAGCTCGTCGGCCTCCTCATGGGACAGCGTAAACGGCGGCGCGCACACAATGGTGTCACCGACCGCGCGCATTACCAGGCCGTTTTCGACCAGCAGGTCACGGCAGATTGTACCGACGGCCTGTTTTTCCTCGAATCGCTCGATCGGATCCTTCGACTTGACCAGTTCAAGGGCTCCCATCAGGCCGACCATGCGAGTCTCGCCAACCAGGGGATGGTCGTTCAGTTTTGCCCATCCCTTCTGCAGGTATGGCCCGATGTCATCGCGAACGCGCTCGACGAGTTTCTCGCGTTGCAGGATTTTTATGTTCTCCATGGCCACCGCGCAGGCGGCAGGATGTCCCGAGTACGTATAGCCATGGTAGAACTCACCGCCTTTTTCGATGAGTACATCGGCGACGCGATCCGAGAAATAGACACCGCCGAGCGGCAGGTAGCCCGACGAAACACCCTTTGCGAACGGCATGAGATCCGGCTTCGTGCCGTAGTAGTCAGCGCCGAACCACTCACCCAACCTGCCAAAACCGCAGATGACTTCGTCCGACACGAGCAGGATTCCGTATTCGTCGCAGATGCGTTGCACTTCAGGCCAGTAGGTCGACGGTGGCACGATAACACCGCCCGCGCCCTGTATCGGCTCGCCGATGAAAGCGGCGACCTTGTCGGGGCCGATCTCGTTGATCTTGTCTTCGAGTGACTTCGCCGCCGCCAATCCGAAATCGTCGGGCGACATGCTGCGATCCGAGCCGAACCAGTACGGCTGCTCGATATGTACGATTCCCGGGATCGGCAAACCGCTTTGCTTGTGCATCGGCTTCATGCCACCGAGGCTTGCCGCGGCGACCGTCGAACCGTGATAGGCATTCTCGCGGCTGATTATCGTGTGCCGCTGCGGCTGGCCCATGAGGTCCCAGTAGGTGCGAACCGCACGAACAACTGTATCGTTCGCTTCCGAGCCCGACCCGGTGAAAAAGACACGATTCAGGTGCGGCTGGCTGATCTCCTGCAGCATTGCCGCGAGCTCAATGGACGGCGGATGCGCGCACTGGAAAAAGTTATTGTAGTACGGCAGCTCTTTCATCTGCGCGGCTGCCGCCTCGATCAGCTCGTCCCGGCCATACCCGGCGTTGACGCACCACAAGCCCGACATTCCGTCAAGGATCCTGTTGCCGTCGGCATCGAAAATGTAAACGCCTTCGGCACGCGTAATGATGCGCGACTTCTTCTCGTGCAGCGCCTTGTGGTCGGTGAACGGATGCAGGTGATGCTCTTTGTCGAGGGCCTGCAGGTCCGTTCCGGATGGTTTTTCGACGGCAGCCATCAAGCGACTCCTTAAACGTTAAACATCAGGATCTCACGCTCCCAGGGCGTGATGATCTCCTGGAATTCCTTGTACTCTTCGTCCTTGAGAGCGCAGTACAGGTCGACAAAACCGTCACCAAGCATGCTGCGCATTGCGCCACTCTCCCGCAGCGCATCATTGGCCGCAGAGATGTGCCGGTGCAGGGCAAAGTCTTCTCCGTAGGCGCTACCCTCAACAGGGTCGCTCGGTTTGAGCCCTTCCATCATGCCAAGGTATCCGCAGGCCAGCGTCCCGGCCAGGACCAGGTACGGGTTGACGTCGGAGCCGGCAAGGCGGTTTTCGATGCGGCGGTTGTCGGGTTCCGCATCGGGAACGCGCAGGCCGACCGTACGGTTATCCACGGCCCAGGAAAGGTTCACCGGCGACGACCACGGGTTGAGAAAGCGCCGGTAGGAATTGACGTACGGCGCAAACATCAACATGGCCTGCGGCATATAGGCCTGTAGCCCGCCAAGATACCCATAGAACAAATCGGTTGCCTTGCCGTCCTTGCCCGAAAAAATGTTGTTGCCATCCTTGTCGACGATGCTCTGGTGAACGTGCAGCGCGCTGCCCGCCTCTTCGGACATCGGCTTGGCGAGAAATGTCGCATGCATCTCGTGCTCGATCGCCGCCTCTCTTACCGTGCGCTTGAACAGGAATACCTGGTCGGCCAGCTCGATCGCATTGCCGTGCAGGAAATTGATTTCGAACTGCGCCGGGCCCATCTCCTGGGACAGCGTATCAATACGGATGCTCTGCTCCTCGCAGTACTTGTAGAGGTCGTTGATGAATGGTTCGAAGTCATTCATTGCGTCGACGCTGTATGGCTGCCGCGCACCCTCGGTCCAGCCGAGCCTGCCCTTTGGCGGTTCAGCCTCTTCGTTCGGGTCCGAGTGCGCATTCAGAAGGTAAAACTCGACTTCAGGTGCAACGACCGGCACCCAGCCCTGCGATTCGTACTTGCCCAGCACATTCCTCAGCACGCTGCGAGGTGAGGTGTCGACCGGGCTGCCGTCGCTGCGGTAGCAATCGACGAATATCGATGCCGACGGGTCGGATATCCACGGCACCGGTCGCAGCGTCGAGGGGTCCGGTGTCAACATCATGTCGCGATCTTCGACATTCTGATCGTTGTCGACATAGTGGCCGGAAATCGTCTGCGCGAAGATTGCCTCGGGCATCTTCATGCGACCGCTACCGAATTTGTCGGCCGGCACGACCTTGCCGCGCGCCGATCCGGCCATGTCGGGCACGAAGGCCTCGACATCTTCTATGTTGCGTTCACTCAACCAGGATTGAAAGACATCGTCTTGAGTCACATTACACCTGTCGCTGGCCCGCGTACTCGCGGCACGCATTGCCAAACGCCTTGAACATTGCGAGCGAAAGCTCGTTCTCGGTCACTTTCCATTCCGGGTGCCATTGCACGGCGAGGGAAAACCCCGGGACCTCGT
>JARRLQ010000029.1:0-46920 GCA_037386905.1 Woeseiaceae bacterium | reverse complement strand
CCGTCGTCGGCAACGGCTTCGACTGTCACGCCATCGGGGAGCCTCTTCACTCCCTGGGCATGCAGCGAATTGACCGTAACTCTCGGCTCACCTGCCAACCGGTGTAACACACCGCCTTCTACGAGGTCTACCGGGTGCGAGGGCCCGTACTGCACATCGACAGGGTCGTCCGGGTTCTCGAGGTGATTGTGATAGCCGGGCACTTCGTGAACTTTCTGGTGGAGCGTGCCGCCAAGTGCCACGACAACCTCCTGGAAGCCGCGACATACGGCCATCAACGGGACGCCGGCCTGGAGCACTCTGCGGGTCAGCGGCAGCGTCGTTGCATCCCGGTGTGGATCGTGCAACGTGCCCGGCTCACTCGGCTCGCCATCATAGTGATGCGGTTCCACGTTGGACAGGCTGCCCGTCAGGAATACGCCATCGACCTGGCCAAGAATGTCATCGATATCGAGGTGATCCGCCATGACCGGGATGATCAGCGGCAGCGCATCGGCGCCATCGATCAGCGCCTGCAGGTACTTCTCGCCGACAACGTGAAACGGGTGAATATCGATCTGCTTGCGGCAGGCCGGCACACCTATGACAGGTTTGGTGCTCATAAGAAAACTGGCAACCTGGGAATTGGCTAGTTTACCGATTCGTCCGCTTTTCGACCAAAGAATCGCAGCACAGTAAACAGGATCGCGCCGCCAGCAAGCAGGGATATCCACGGCGGCAATCCGTAGCCGCCCGGAATCGTTCCCACCGCTATTGCGACGGTCCCTACAAGCAGGGCATACGGCAGCTGCGTGCGTACATGCTCGATATGGTCGCAGCCGCTGGCGATGGATGACAACACCGTTGTGTCCGAGATTGGCGAGCAATGGTCGCCCCAGACCGCCCCGGCAAGCACGCAGGCGATCGCCGAGTACATGATGTGCATACCGCCCTGGTCCGCGACTCCGGATACGGTCATGACCGCCCACGTCAATGGCAGGGCGAGCGGCAGCAGGATACCCATCGTGCCCCAGCTGGTACCGGTCGAAAATGCTGTGATAGCCGCAAGCACGAACACGACCGCAGGTACCAGCGCAACCGGCAGCGTGTCGCCGAGGATCGATATCAGGTAACCCTTCGCGTTGAGATCGGACGTTACGGCCGACATCGACCAGGCCAGGATCAGGACGATCATGCCGAATAATGTCGCCCGCGCGCCACCATACCAGGCGTCGACAGTTTCATGGGCACTCAGGATCTTTTGTCCGACAGACATAGCGGCTGCAACCAGGGCGCCAATGAACGACGCCCACATCATGGCCTTGTAGGGATCGGCATCGCCAATGATGTCGCGCAGCGATTTACCACCGCCCTCCACGCCCGACTGCAGCTCGCCCCCGCCAGTAATGAACAGGCTAACGGCCAGCGCAAAAATGAGCACGAGAATAGGCAGGAAAGCATTGACGGGGCGCATCGGCACCTCGGGCTTGGCCTCCAGCGTGTCGCCGTCCATAGCCGGAAGCGCCTCGGCGGCCTTCGGCTGGACCTGTCCCTTGCGCGCGCGAACTTCCGCCGTGTACATCGGCCCCAGGTCGCGGCCGGTCGCCGCTACGGCAAGCACGAACAACACGGCAAGGATCGGGTAGAAGCTGTAGGGAATGGAATGCAGGAACAGCGAATAGCCCGTGTGAGACAAGCCGTCGATCTCCTCGACCGCCTGGTCGATCAGGCTGACCTGGTAGCCGATCCATGTCGTCACCAGCGCCAGGCACACCACGGGCGCCGCGGTGGAGTCGACGATGTACGCGAGTTTTTCGCGCGAGATTTTGAGGTGATCGGTCACCGACCTGGCCGTATTGCCGACGACCAACGTGTTGGCGTAATCGTCGAAGAAGATCATCAGGCCCATCAGCCAGACCGAAACCTGGCCTCCAACCGCCGTCTTCGCCTTGCTGACGACAACGCGCACGATACTCGCCATGCCACCGTTACGGGTGATGATGCCGACCATGCCGCCGATCATCATCGTAAACAGGATAATTGCCGCGTGGTCCGGGTTGGATAACGCGTCAACGACAAAAACAGTAAAAACGTCAAGCAGTCCTTTCAGCGCACCGAGTGGCGTGAAGCCCTCGAGCGCCGTCGAACCAAGCCACAGACCGAGTAGCAACGCCGGAACGACATTGCGCAGGATGAGGGCAATCGCGATCGCGACGAATGCGGGCATCAGCGAAATCCAGCCCGGAAGCACCCGCAGGGTAAGTGATGTCGATTCAGATCCGGAGGCTACGGACAGTTCTGTCGCACCGGTCGTCGCGACTGACAGGCCGTCAAACGACGCACTGCCTTCATCATCCGCGAGAGCGCCATAGCTCACACCGTCAATCGTTACGCTGACGTTCTCCCCGGCAGGGGCATCGCTTACGACGATTTCAAAAGGGACCGATTCCAGCGCGATCCTCGGCGCGTCGATATCGATAGCGTTCGCCAGCGATGGCATCGCGAGGATAGCGAGTGCAAGGAGTCGACCAGGGAGCTGCTTGTTGTTGTTATTGATACGTTTTTCCCGATCACGGCTTGGCGGCATAGTAACACGCTGTACAATGGCCCAGCCATGACAAAGACGAAAAATAATCCCCTGCGCCGCGAGCTGAATCGCCTGCTGCGCAAGCAGCCGAAGACCGCCACGATGGAGCTCCTGAGCCCGGATATTCTCGGCATCATGCGAGGGAAGCGCATCCGGCGTTCGAGCTTCGAAAAGACCTGTGACGACGGTTTCTCATTCTGTGCCGGCACCACGCTGATGAGTTCGCTGGGCGAAGTATTGCCCGGGATGATTGGCGACGGCGATGGCGACCCGGACGTGCCCTGCTACCTCGTGCCGGGCAGCCTGGCGCCAATTCCATGGTCGAGCCGTCCAATGCTGCAAGCCCTGTTTCGAATGTATGAAAAGGATGGCGCGCCGTTTTTTGGCGACTCTCGCGCCGTGCTCGAGCGCGCTATGGCGCCACTGAGGAAAATGGGTCTCAGCGTCGTCATGGCAACCGAACTCGAGTTCTACCTGCTCGACGCCGATGCCGACGAACCGACCCATGCCGCCTCGAAGGTGCCCGGGCTCGGGCGGCCGCAGCCGGGTCCGCAGGTATACCATCCCGATGACTTGTGGGACGTCGAACAGTTCCTGAACGATTTGTACGATTGCTGCGACGCCCAGGGCATTCCCGCTGACACGGCGACCTCGGAGTTTGCCCCGGCGCAATTCGAAATCAACCTGCAGCATGTCGACGACCCGGTACTCGCTTGCGATCATGCCGTGCTGCTCAAGCGTGCCATCAAGGCGATAGCGCGCAAGCACGGATTCGTTGCCTGTTTCATGGCCAAGCCATTTGCCGAGGACTCCGGCAACGGCCTGCACATCCACATGAGCCTGGTGGACAGGAACGGCAAGAACTATTTCTCGCACGGCCGCGACAAACTGGCGAGCCCGCCATTCTCTGCGCGTCTCGAGCATGCCGTCGGTGGCCTGCTAAAGACGATGCCGGAGGCGACGGCATTGTTCGCGCCGAATGCCAATTCCTACCGTCGCCTGTTGCCTGAATACTTCGCGCCCGTGGATCTCAACTGGGGCGTCAACCATCGTGCAGTTGCGATTCGCATCCCGGAGTCCGATGCCGGCAACCTGCGTTTCGAACACCGTGTCGCAGGTGCCGATGCCAACCCGTACCTGGTTACGGCTGCTATTGCAGCCGGCGTGCATTACGGTCTCAGGAACAAGATTGATCCCGGGCGCATGGTCGAGGAAGGCGAAGACGTCAAACTGAAAACACGTATTCCCGATCAGTGGGACGCGGCCATCGACAAGTTCTCGAGGAGCAAGGTCCTGCCGGATTATCTTGGCAGGCGATTCTGCCAGTACTACGCGCTAAACAGGCGCGGCGAGGCACGCCAGTTCCATAACGTCGTTTCACCGCTGGATTTCGACTGGTACCTGCGCGCCGTCTAGTCGGACTTTGCCGGAGCGGCTTCAGGCGCGGCAGCGCCTGAGTTCGGGCGCCGCGGATCGGATGAACCCCGAAAATAGCCGTCCCGAAAAGAAACCGACTGCAGGCTCGTACCCGTCGACCCCCTGATCTCGACCGTGTGGCCGCGATCTTCGAGCAGGCGGATCGTATCTGTGCCGAAGCCAGTCTCGAGCTCCAGCTCATCCGGGAACCACTGGTGGTGCATACGCGGCCAGTACGCGGCATCGGCAATGTTCATGCGATGGTCGATGACATTGACCACCATTTGCAACACAGCCGTGATAATGCGCGCACCGCCCGGGCTACCCGTGGCGAACCATGGCTCGCCGTCGGCAAACACGATGACCGGCGTCATCGAACTCAGTGGCCGCTTGAGCGCCTGGACTGAGTTGGCCTCTCCGCCCAGCAGCCCGTACATGTTCGGCGTCCCGGGCTTGGAGACGAAATCGTCCATCTCGTTATTGAGCAGGAAGCCGGCACCCGGGACCGAGATGGCCGAGCCATAGGACCCGTTCAAGGTGTAGGTATTGGCAACGACATTGCCGTGCTTGTCCATCACGGAAAAGTGGGTCGTGTCTTCGCTTTCGCGGCGCGGTGGCGTGCCGGGAGATACCTCCTCGGACGGTGTCGCCCGCTCCATATCTATGGACTCGGCCAGTTCGGCCGCATACTCGTCACTCAACAGCCAGTCGAGCGGCACGTCGTAAAAATCCGGATCGCCGAGGTGCTTGCTACGGTCGGCATACGCGCGCCGCATGACCTCCGCCAGCAGGTGAATGTTGTCGGCGCTGCCGCGCCCCATTTCGGCAACCGGGAAGTGCGACAGCACGTTGAGCATCTGCAGCGCGTGCACGCCGCCCGAACTCGGTGGCGGCATCGTGACCACCTCGTAGCCGCGGTACACGGTGCTGATCGCCTTGCGCACGACGGGCCGGTAAGCCGCCAGTGAGTCCATGTCGACAAGTCCGCCACCGGCTTCCATTTCGGCGGCAATCAATTCCGCTATTGCGCCTTTGTAGAACGCGTCCTGCCCCTGCTCGGCGATCAGCTGCAGCGAATCAGCCAGGTCGGACTGGACCAGATGATCACCAAACTGGTACGGAACGCCACCTTCCTTGTAGAAATAAGCACAGGTCGCGACATTGCCGCAGTGCCTTTCCTGGTGCCGCTGCAGCTGGCTGGCGAGGTCATAGGTCACGTAGATGCCATTGCGCGCCAGGTCGATGGCTGGCTGAACAAGGCGCGCCCATGGCAACTCGCCGAACTGCTGGTGTGCAAGCCAGAAGCCGGCAACGGTACCGGGTACGCCCGATGACAGGTGACTGTTACGTGACAGCTGCGGATCCGCATCGCCATTTTCGTCAAGAAACATGTCGCGGGTGGCGCGCAGCGGCGCCATTTCGCGGTAGTCGATCGCTGTCGTCTCGCGCGAATCGGCGTCGTAGACAAGCATAAAACCGCCGCCACCGATATTGCCGGCTCGAGGCAGCGTAACCGCCAGTGCAAATCCTGTGGCAATTGCCGCGTCAACCGCATTGCCGCCATCGGCGAGTACATCGGCGCCGACCCTGGCGGCGCGCAGATCGATTGCCTCGATACCGCGAGCGATGCCAACACCGAGTACGGCGCCGACCAGTGTGTGCGTCGTCGAAATTGGCATCCCGGTGCCGGAAGCGATGACGATGGTCGTCGCAGCAGCCAGCTCGGCTGCAAACCCGCGGCTCGGCGTCAGCTGCGTGATTTTCCTGCCGACCGTTGCGATGACGTGCCGGCCAAAGGTGGCGAGGCCAACGACGATACCGCCGCCGCCGAGGACCAATACCCAGATGGGCAATGACGACTTCGCAGAGATGGCCCCGGTCGTCGCGATGCCGATCACTGCCGCAACCGGCCCGATCGCATTCGCCACGTCATTCGATCCGTGCGCGAACGCCATGCCGCAGGCTGTTACGACCATGAGGATGCCAAACACGCGCTCGACCGTGTAGAAGTGCTGCTTCTTTTCGGCCTTCTTGTCCGGTTCGATGCGCCGAATCATGAATGCCCCGATCACCGCGATACCAAATGCTATGGCGATCGCAAGCACGTAGCTATCGCGCAGGCTTATCGTCAGCCCGACGTGTTTCAGGCCCTTGAGAATCGTCACCAACGTAATGGTGAATGCGGCGAAGAAAATATAGACGGGGACATAGCGCTTGGCGCGTTCGAGCGGGTCCTCGCGGCTCAGTATGAGGCGCTGCACACTCTGATATATCAGGTAGGCAATAAAGCCGGCCGTCAGCGGCGAGGCAACCCAGCTCATGACGATCGTGCCGACCTTGCCCCACTTGACGGCATCGATACCGATGCCGACCGCGGCAAAACCAACGATTGCGCCCACGATCGAGTGCGTCGTCGATACCGGCCAACCGTTCCTTGATGCAATGAGCAACCAGGTCCCTGCCGCAAGCAGCGCCGCAAGCATTCCGTATACGAGCAATTGCGGCGACCCGGCCAGCAGGTCGGCGTCGACGATGCCTTTGCGTACGGTATCGGTTACAGCGCCACCGGCCAATACCGCGCCAAGGAACTCGAATACAGCGGCAACAAGTATCGCTTGCCTGATGGTTAGCGCTTTGGATCCGACTGAAGTCGCCATCGCGTTGGCGACATCATTTGCACCGATACCCCAGGCCATGAACAGGCCAAATGCGGCCGCAAGGAGGATATAGACAAGTTCTGTTTCCATCAGAAGTTACCCGATCTTTGTTCTGGTTGTTGTGAGATCAGTGAGCGAGAAGCAGCTCGAGACGGCGGCCAACTCGTTCAGCCATATCGGCGATTTCGCCAGTCAGCTCGATAACCTTGTAAAGAAAAATGGCGTCGACCGGCTTCAGGTCATCCTCGATTGCAAACACTGCCCAGCGCAGTGCCGCTTGTTTGTCATCGGTGTCAGTTTCGATCTGGTCGAGCTCCTCGATCAGCCCTGCCACAAGCTCGACCTCAGCACCCCTGAAGCCCGCCGTAAACAACTCGTCAAGTTCGCGCACGCTCTTGCGTGCCTGCTTTGCGGCATCCACGTTGCGCCCGACAAATTCCTGGAACTGCTCGGCTATGGCTTCAGGGATCACCATCTTGCGACCCATCACGATGCCGGAAACGTCCCTGGTGCGATTTGCAATCTTGTCCTGCACAAGCAGCAGCTCGAGGAGATCCTCCCGGGGCACCGGCATGAACAGACTCTTCGGAAGGTTCAGCCGAATCTCCTTCTTCAGGTCATCAGCTTCATGCTCGAGCCGGCCAATTTCATCGCGGACTTCAGAGGCGGTGTCCCAATCTCCTGAAATTGCCGCGGCAAAAAAGCTGTTCAACTGTTTCGCGCACAGGTACGCGATTCCGATGTGTTTCTCGAGAGGCCGTACCGGCGAAGAGCCGAAAATATTGGCGAGCACGTTAGCCATTCTGGTGTGTCCTTGGAGCTCGGAGATGTAAGGCCATGCTATCACAGGGCATGGTAGACTCCACCGCCCGATTTGCCGATATCGAGGTACGTAGAGTGGCCTATTGGCTGATGAAATCCGAGCCCGACGTATACAGTATTGACGACCTCGAACGCGATGGTCGCGAAATGTGGGACAGCATCCGTAACTACCAGGCCCGCAACATGATGCGGGATGAAATGCGGATCGGCGACGAAGTGTTTTTCTACCATTCCAACTGCAAGGAACCCGCTGTCGTCGGTATTTCGCGGGTCTGCAGCGAACCCTATCCGGATCCCACGCAGTTCGACAAGAAGTCGAAATATTTCGATCCGAAAAGCACGAAGGAAGATCCGCGCTGGGTACTTGTCGATGTCGAATTCGACCGCAAATTCAAGGAACCGGTGACCCTGGCCGAGATCAAGGCGCACCCCGGGCTCGATGACATGATCCTGACGCGCCGCGGCAACCGGCTGTCGATCATGCCGGTCGACAAGGAGCACTGGAACATCATTCTCAACATGGAGAAGGGCAAATGAACGCGCGCAAGTTGCTACCACTGCTTATCCTGCCACTCATATTTGCCGCCGGTTGCACAACGGCATCACTGATGAACATCGTCGACCGGCCAGTGGCTATCAAGGTCGATGGTTCGCAATGGTCGGCGGAGGAGGTCCAGGCAGCAATAATCAGCGCATGCAGGAACCGCGGCTGGATTCCGCAATTGGCCGGCGAATCGCAAGTCAATTGCTCCATCAGCCTGCGCGGCCGACCTTATGCTGAAGTCGAGATTCCATTCTCGGCGACACGTTTTTCGATCATCCATTCGACCAGTCAAGGGCTCGATTACGATCCATCACGGCAAACGATCCACAGGAATTTCAATCGCTGGATCGCCAACCTCGCCCTGGAAGTGCAGAGAGAGCTGGGCAAGCAGTAAGAACTATCTGCAACCAGTCCGGTCGAATTGGCATCTAATGAGACACACCTGTAAGTTTGGGGAAACATCATGAAGAGCAAAGCCATCGTACTGGATGCGTGCTCCGAAGCACCGGAACCCGACGCTGAACAGGCTGCGGCAGAACCCGTGGCAAGCAGCAACCCGCTACTCGAGCAATGGGACACGCCATTCGGCGTACCACCTTTCGACCGCATCACATCAGATGACTACCTGCCCGCATTCCGCACAGCGATGGAAATGCACGACGAGGAGATCGACGCCATCGTGTCGAGTGCGGACGCGCCGACATTCGAAAACACGATCGAGGCGCTGGAACTCAGCGGCAGCAAACTGGGTCGTGTGTCGCGTGTGTTCTTCGCTGTCCACGGCGCGAACTCGGACGACACGACGCGCGAAACGGCCAAGGTCATCGCTCCCGAGCTGTCCGCACATAGCGACAACATTTCACTCAACAAGGAACTTTTCGAGCGAGTGCTCGCGGTTTACGAGCAGCGCGACGATCTCGATCTGAGCCCGGAACAGCTGCATCTGCTTGAAGAGACCCACAAACAGTTTGTGCGTTCAGGTGCGAGTCTCGAGGATGCGGCGCAGGAGCGCCTGCGTGAGATCAACACCGAGCTGGCAGAACTGTCTCAGCAGTTTGGCGAGAACCTGCTCAACGAAACCAACGAGTTCGAACTGCTGGTGACAGACCGCGCCGATCTTGGCGACCTGCCAGGCAGCCTGGTCGAACTCGCTGCCGAAGAGGCGAAGCGCCGCGGCCACGATTGTGAAGAATGCTGGGTATTCACGCTGCAGCGACCGAGCATCAACCCGTTCCTGCAGTATTCGCCAAACCGCGAACTGCGCAAGAAAATCTTCGACGGTTATGCGATGCGTGGTGACAACGACAACGAGAATGACAACAAGGCCATTATTTCACGCATGGTGTCGTTGCGAGCCGAAAGTGCTGCGCTGATGGGCTACGACAGCCACGCCGCATTCATCCTGTCCGACAACATGGCCGAGAATCCGGACAACGTATACGAACTGCTCGACCAGATCTGGGAGCCGGCCCTGGCGCGTTCTATCGAAGAGCGTGCGGATATGCAGGCGATGATGGAGGCCGACGGCATCGACGACCGCCTGCGCGGCTGGGACTGGCGCTATTACACGGAGAAAGTCCGTAAAGCCAAGTACGACCTCGACGACGATGCACTGCGCCCGTATTTTGAAGTCAATGCCGTTCGCGATGGCGTATTCGGGCTGGCAACGGCATTGTGGGGACTGCAATTCGAGGAACTCCCCGACGTGCCGCGCTGGCATCCCGACCAGCAGGTGTTCGAGGTCAAGGAAGCGGATGGCAGCCATCTCGCAGTCTTGTACCTCGACTACTTCGCACGCGAGAGCAAGCGCGGCGGCGCCTGGATGAACGCGTTGCGGCCGCAGTCCAACGTCGGTGAATTCGTGACGCCGATTGTCACCAACAACTTCAACTTCCCGGCACCCACCGAGGGTTCGCCGTCGCTGCTGAGCCTGACGAATGCGAACACGTTCTTCCACGAATTCGGCCATGCGCTGCACGGCATGTTCTCGAACGTTCGCTACCAGTCACTGGCTGGCACGAGCACGCCGCGCGACTTCGTCGAGTTCCCGTCGCAGGTCATGGAAAACTGGATGCGCCAGCCCGAGGTGCTGCGCATGTTTGCTAACCACTATAAGACCGGCGAACCGATCCCGCAGGAGCTGATCGACAAGATCAATGCTTCGGCAACGTTCAACCAGGGCTTCGAGACGGTCGAGTACATGGCCGCTGCTTACCTGGACATGGCTTACCATGTGCTGGACACGACCGAGGAAGTTGAACCGCGAGCCTTCGAGGACAACGCTATGGCCGATATCGACCTGATCGAAGAGATCCTCCCGCGTTATCGCAGTGGCTACTTCGCGCACATCTTCTCGAACCCGGTTGGCTACTCGTCGGGGTACTACAGCTACATCTGGTCAGAGATCCTCGACGCCGACACGTTCGAGGCGTTCAAGGAAACCGATATTCTCGACAAGGAAACGGCTGCCCGATACCGCGAGGAGATCCTCTCGAAAGGCGGAACGCGGCCCGGCATGGAGCTGTACCGTAACTTCCGTGGTCGTGATCCTGAAATCGGACCGCTACTCGAAAAGCGAGGACTTAACTGAGTAAATGGACCACGGCCCGGTAGGCCTTTACCTGCATGGCTCGGCCGCTACGCGGCCTGCGCTTTACTTCCGGTAAAGGCCTCCCCGCCCGCGGTCCTATGTGTCAGCTGAGTCCCTCAGCTTCGCGTAGAGTGCTTCGGAACGTTCGAGGGCAAGCATGACGATCAGGTCGCCAGGTTCGGCCCACTGCATTGCGGCTTCGAGTGACTCGATCTCTTCCATGCGGTGTTCAACCTGGTCGGGTTGAGCGCCCAGGCTGATCATCTCGTCGCGGATGACGGCATAGACGGCGCCCTCCTCGCGACCGCGATGATACTTCGCGAGTTCCGATACAAACACCTTGTCCAGCCCGGACTCCCAGGCCGCGCGCGCCAGCTCGCGTATCAGGTCGTTGGGGCGGTCGCCTGCCTGGCCAAAACACAGCGCTTTGCGCTTCGACGGCAGTCGATTGGCCATGTCGAGCAGGGCCTGCAGCGCTTGCGGGTTGTGCGCAAAATCGACGAGTACGGTGTAGTCGTTGACGTTATATACATTGCAGCGTCCCGGGTTGTTGTCCTGGGACATCGACATGAGACCGCTGCGGATATCACTCAGGGTTACCCCGAGCGACCAGCAAAATGCGGCGGCGCCCAGGGCATTGGCCACATTGTGGCGCGCGGCACCTTGCAGCGAGATAGGAATCTCGCGGTCGCGGCAGATCAGTTCGCGGCTAGCGCCACTGCCGTACAGCAATTCGTCGCCATCGAGAACAAAGGCGGTGCCTCCGGACGCCATATGCGCCTGAACCGTGGTATTTCCGGCATCGAGGGAAAACCAGACGAGTTCCCCGTTGAACTCGCGGGATTTGGCAACCAGTCTCTCGTCGTCGGCATTCAAGATCAGCCTGCCGCCGTTTCTAACTGCACGGCTGATGATCCACTTGCAGTTCAGGAGTTCGTCGAGGTTTCTTGAGCCGAAATCGCCGAGGTGGTCCCTGGCAATGTTGGTCAGCAGCGCAGCATCGGCCTTTTCCACGCCGAGGCCGCGGCGCAATAATCCGCCGCGCGCCGTTTCGAGGATCGCGAAATCGACATCCTTTTCGCGCAGGACATTCCTGGCTCCGCCTGGCCCCGACCAGTCATCACGATCGACGATGCGGTCGTTGACAGCGATATAGTCGGTCGAGCTGAGGCCGACATTGTGTCCGGCTTTTCGAGCGATATGAGCCGCGATCCTGACAGTCGTAGTCTTGCCGTTGGTCCCTGTCACCAGGCCGGACGGCACATCCTCGAAGCTGTTCCAGTCGAGGCTTTCCGGGTCGGGAATCTCTCGCACTTGCCAGGTTTGCGAATGCCGGCCATGGCCAAGCGATACGAAGTCGTCATCCCACAGCAGCGTGACACCATGGCTCGCAGCCAGCCCGGACAAGCGCATCAATTCCGGGTTCGCCTCTTCCGCAATCGCCGCCTTGGTCGCCTCGACAGACTCGTCGAAGTCCGGCATTTCGCCGTCGCCGAGTTCCGCATTGCAGACTGCCCAGGCCCATTCATTTATCTCCGACGCCGCGTACAGCGCGTCGATTGGCGCGGTGAAACCCATGCTGATGCCGTCGGTCAGGACCAGCGTCGAGAATTCACAATTATCCCAACCGATCGCAGCCAGCATGCGACGGACATTCTTCTCCCAGACAGGCGCGAGTCGCACCGCCTCGTCGGACGTACAGCTGACGTCGAGTATCGTGCCGGGCAGATCGAACAGCAGGCTCGGGCCCGTCAGTCTGCGCGCGTCGATGAATTCCATGCGCTGGAGCTAGTCCGCATCTTCGCGTGCAATGCGCACGCCACGCTCGTCACTGATGATTTCGATATCGCTGTCGAACGAGAAATCATCCGTCTCCGGGAGTTCGATATTGACCGGCAGCTTCTTGCCGGTCTCTTCGATGTGTGCGCCCGAATTGAAGTAGATGATCTGCTTCCAGGTACGCTTGACGTTGTCACCCAGCACGAGAATCAGGTCGCCCGAATTGGCGAGTTCCAGTGCGCGGGTGGTCGCCTCCTGCTCATCCGGGATAACTTCGATGGCATCCGCATGTACGCCGCACTCGAGCAGCTTGTCCTTGAGCATCACCGGCACTTCTTCAGGTCCGCGCCCGCGAGGATTGTCGTCGCGCCGGCAGATGTAGTAATCGAAGTGACCGGCGGCGATCTCGGCGATATCCCGAATGTCCTGGTCGCGGCGGTCGCCGGGCGCAGCCAGCACCACGATCTTTCTCCCGTCCACATCAAAGCGGTCGACAAGGTCACAAATAGCGTGAACGGCGGCCGCGTTGTGCGCATAGTCGAGGATCACCTTGAACGGGTGCTCGTTATAGATGTTCATGCGGCCCGGCGCCTGGAAGAATGTCGAGTCAAACGTGCGCAGGCCGTGGCGAATGTCCTCGATGTTGATGCCCATGTTGTACGCCAGTGCCGCTGCAAACATCGCGTTCTGCACGTTGTGCATGGCGCGGCCCTCGATCGTCGCCGGAATCAGGTGTGTCCACAGCAATGGTGTGTGCAGCTCGCCGTCATAGATCGCGATCATGTGGCCGTTCATTGCCTGTTCGAGCACGAACGCCTGCCCGCCGGCACGAATATGCTGTTTCACGAGCGCATGCGACGGGTTCATTGTCACGTAGACCAGGCGGTCCGCCTCGGTGTAATCCGCCATTTGCAGGCACAACGGATCGTCGGCATTGAGCACGGCCGCATCTTTTGCGATTTCGACCGGTACGCGCTTGATTTCGGCGAGTTGCTCAAGTGTATCGATGCCTTTCTGCCCGAGATGGTCTGCGCTGACATTGAGGCAGGCCGCCACATTGCAGCGCCTGAATCCGAGTCCGCTGCGCAGCATGCCGCCGCGCGCAACTTCGAGTACCGCGGCATCCACCGAGGGGTCGCGCAGAATCATCTGCGACGACTTCGGGCCGGTCATGTCGCCCGACACTGTCAGCTTGCCATCGATGTAGACACCATCCGTCGACGTCATGCCGACCGTGTAACCCGTCATCTTCATGATGTGCGCGAGCATGCGCGACGTTGTCGTCTTGCCGTTGGTGCCGGTTACGGCCGCAATCGGCACACGCTTCGGCGAATCCGGCGGAAACAGCATGTCGATGACAGGACCAGCCACGTCTCGCGGCGTGCCTTCACTCGGCGCAACATGCATGCGGAAGCCTGGCCCCGCATTGACCTCGCAGATTCCGCCACCGGCCTCGCGATACGAAAGCGTAATGTCGTTGCTCAGGAAATCGACACCGCCGATATCAAGACCGATCGCATTGATGGCGCGAATCGCCATTTCGCGATTGTCCGGGTGAATGATGTCCGTTACGTCGACTGCAGTGCCGCCCGTCGACAGGTTGGCAGTCGAGCGCAGGTAAACCTTTTCTCCCTCCTGCGGCACAGTGCTCTCGTCGTAGCCAATCTTTTTCAGGAGACGCTCGGCCTGGTGATCAAACTCGAGACGCGTCAGTACCTTCTCGTGGCCCACGCCGCGACGCGGATCCTCGTTAACGATGTCGACGAGTTCGCGAATCGTGTGCTTGCCGTCACCCACAACATGGCCCGGCTCGCGCTTGGCCGCCGCCACGAGTTCGCCATTGACGACGAGTAGCCTGTGATCAAAGCCTTCGATGTAGGTCTCGACGATTACCGAGCGGCCGTGTTCACGCGCCTTGTCATAGGCGACCTCGATCTCTTCCTCCGTCTTGAGGTTGATCGATACACCGCGGCCATGATTGCCGGCCAATGGCTTCAGGACGACGGGGAAGCCGATCCGCTTTGCCGCCCTCTTTGCATCCGTGGCCGAGCGCACAATACGCTGCTCAGGAACGGGCAATCCGAGGTCACGCAGGATTTCGTTGGTCTCTTCCTTGTCGCCTGCGAGCTCGACCGCGATATTGCCGGTGCGATTCGTCGTGGTCGCCTGGATCCGCTGCTGGTACCTGCCATGACCGAACTGGATCAGGCTGTAACGATTCAGGCGAATCCACGGGATGCCGCGCTCCTCGGCCGCCGCGACCAGCGACGCCGTACTTGGTCCCAATGCGCTTGACTGCGCGAACTTGATGAAGCGATCCCGCTCCTCGTCGAAATCCCACTCGGCGTCCGGTCGGTTGTCGACCTCGATCTCCGCGGGCAACAGGCTCATCAGAAACTTCATGGCCAGCTTGCTTGACTCGATGCCGACCGACTCGTCCCTGTACTCGAATACCATGTTGTATAGGCCGTGCTGGCCATCGATCGAGCGCGTGCGCCCATACGTTACCGGCGAGCCCGCAACGTTCTGCAGTTCGATCGCCACGTGCTCCATGATGTGGCCCATCCAGGTGCCTTCGCCCTCGCGCAGGCGTTTGACGAAGCCGCCCGGTTCCTTGTAGGAGCAGCCGTGCTCGTGCAAGCCGGGCAACGCTTCGAGCAGCGCCCCGATGAATCCCTCGCCCAGTTTCATGCTCGGCCAGTGCTCGAGCTCGCCGAGATCGAGGATGTGGCGGATTACCCTGAAGTGAGCGAATACATTGGGGCCCACGTATACATTCGTGCTGACGATTTTCATTATTCTTGTCCTGTCGTGCGCTATTCGGCTGCGGCCTCTCGGGACGCCATATCGAAACGTCCGCCCGCAACCAGAATATGCAACCTGACGCCTATCAGGCTGACCGGCTCGCCACGCCGAGCCTTGTGCATGGAAGAATAACTTAGATCGCTGGGATCGATAATAGTAATTCCGCCGCTGCCCACGACTTCGAGGGCATCGTCAGGGGCTATGAATGCCGCCGTATCCTCGTCGAGGCCAAGCCCGACCGCAAACGGATTGTAGGCCAGCGCCGTCAGCAGCCGGCCCAGTCGGTCACGCTCACGGAAGTGCTGATCGACGATGAACTTGTTGGTCAGCCCGAGCCCGGGCGCCATCGTGACCATGTCGGGTGTAGGGGTACTGCCCTCGAGGCCACCGGCGATCATGTGCTCGGGCTGAAATGCTGCGCCAGCCGAGGTGCCCGCCACGTGCATACCGGCGGCGTTGCGGCGGCGAATGAGCTGTGCCGTAGCCGTGCCACCGAGTGTCGTTGACAGTCGCAGCTGGTTGCCACCGGTCAGGAACACACCATCGGATTTCTCGATGTACTCGAGGTATTCCGGATTGTCGCAGTCCTCGCGCGTCTCGAACGGCAGAACCCGGGCATGCTTGACGCCTATTTGCCGGAACAGCTTCTCGTAATTGCGGCCGGTGTCCTCGAGCTCGGAGGCTGTCGGGATGATGCCGATACGGGAATCCTTGCCACCGCAGATATCGATGAAACGGTCCAGGATCTCGGGATTGTGGAATTTTTCTTCTGCGCCGCCGATCGGGATGATGAATCCGCGGTCCAAATGATTGTTGACGGAAGGGCTCATGTGTTTGTGATATGGGTGCTGAATGCGGAAAAAAGGCCGGTATTGTACATGACGAAACGGCTAAACTCTGGCCTCGATGAGTCAGAAGAACCCACTTGGGGAGGCCACAGCCTACCCTGAAGAATATTCACCGGATTTGCTATACGCGATCGCACGTATCGACGCCCGTTCAGCACTCGGCCTCGACGGCGACCTGCCCTTCCGGGGCACCGATATCTGGAACGCCTGGGAACTGACCTGGCTGGATAAGCAGGGCAAGCCCGTAGTCGCAACGGCGGAAATCCAGGTGCCGGCCGACTCGGTCAATATCGCCGAGTCGAAATCCCTCAAGCTGTACCTGGGGTCGTTTGCGATGAGCCGCTTCGAATCCGGCGGCGATGTCGCGGCAGTCATCACGAGGGACCTGACGGCCTGCTGCGGCGCCGACGTGTACGTAGCCATACTTCCGCCATCGTCTCCCGACGGCGCCGTTGTGTCGCGACTGCCGGGCGACTGTCTCGACGCGCTGCCAGCCGCCTGCGACGCGTTCGAGGTCGATCCAGGCCTGCTACGAGCTGACGAATCAACGCTTGTCGCTGAAGACTTGCACTCGGACCTGTTACGCAGTCTTTGCCCGGTCACCTCGCAACCCGACATCGGCAGTGTCCTGGTCTCGTATCGCGGGCCGAAAATAGACCGCGAGAGCCTGTTGCGTTACATCGTATCGTTCCGCCAGCACCGGGATTTTCATGAGGCCTGTGTCGAGCGCATGTTTGTGGATATACGCAATCAATGTGGCGCGGAGCAACTGACTGTTTATGCGCGTTACCAGAGGCGTGGCGGCATCGACATCAACCCGTTTCGGTCAAACTTCGAAGCCACGGCGCCAAACGTCCGTCTGTGGCGCCAGTAGGAACACTCCACCGCCGGGTTTCAGAATAGCTGTGAACTACTCGTTAAAAACCAGAATCTCGACGCCAAAGTACCAGGAAACCAGGGCGTTTTATGAACGCGTATTTCGGATGACCGTCATTGAAGAGTGGCACGAGCCGGGCGATGTTGGAACGATCCTCGCGTTTCCAGGGGGACCCCGGGAAGCTTTTCTGGAGGTCTACGAGGTCGATGATCGAAAAGACTTCGCTGGACTAAGCCTGCAATTTCGAGTTGATAGCATCGCCGACTTCCTCGCGGCACTTTCTGATGGCGTCGAGTTCGAGGGACCGACAGCCAGACCCTGGGGCTCGACGTATCTGTATCTGCGCGACCCCAACGATATCCAGGTAATTGTCTACGAGGGCGGCTACTGAGAAACATCTCCTACGAGATGTCCTCGTCGTCGAGCCTGTGGCCCCAGTCCCGCTTCGCCGACAGGTAGCGTTTGTTCGCAGCAGTCACGCCAAAGACGTGCTTGACCGGCGTAATCCCGGTCAGGCCCGCCGCATTCAGGTCGGCGACTTTCTTCGGGTTGTTTGTCAGCAATCGAAATGGCCCGTCACCGCGGAAGTGCCGAATGAGTGCCGCCGCATCGCTGAAGTCGCGAGAGTCATCGGGTAAGCCGAGCGAGCGGTTTGCCTGGTAAGTGTCTTCGCCGCTGTCCTGCAACAGGTAGGTCGCTGCCTTCGCCCACAATCCGATACCGCGGCCTTCGTGCCCCGCCATGTAGATGAGCATACCGCCCTGCTCATCAGCGCTGATCTTTTCCATCGCCGACTCGAACTGTGGCCCACATTCACAGCGCTGCGACCCGAAAACGTCGCCGGTCAGGCAGCTTGAGTGCACACGGATCAGCGGGTCGGTCCAGGTATTCGGGTCGCCGATAATCAGCACGCTGTTTACGGCCATCGACGACGCCAGCTCGGCAAACGAGCGTTCACCGTGCTTGGCGCGAAGCTCTGCCGCCAGGTCCTCGAGCCGGGTGAGCTCGGTGTTTCGCACGGTTGCGTACCACTGCACCGAGTACGACGTATTGCCAACCGTCAGCGGCATCGGGATCGGGCCGAGCACACTGATCGTGCCCCCGCCGATGCGGTCGATTTTGAAAAACTTGCCGGCCGCAGCAAGGCGCTCGCGAACCGTCGGATCGATGTACGTAAACATGGGGCTGCATTATGAAGGAATGTGACGAAAATCACTTGCTGACCCATGGGTCATTAACTATACTTACTGACCTGAGAGTCAGTAAGGATTGCCACCGTGCCAGAACCGCGTTTTCGCCGCCGCAAGGAAGACCGCCCGCAGGAGATTACCGAAGCGGCGTTCGAAGCCTTTGCGGAAAAGGGCTACTCCGCCACCCGTGTTGACGAAGTCGCCAAACGAGCCGGCGTCAGCAAAGGACTGCTCTACCTGTACTTCAAAACCAAGGAAGACCTGTTCAAGGCCGTCATCCGCAGCTTCGTCGTACCCAAGATCGACGAGCTGACCACCATCATCGACAATTCGGAACTCTCGAGCGAAGAATTCCTGCGAGGTCCGTTTCTCGATTTCGTGAAGACATTACCGGGCTCCCCGATCAGCATCCTTATTCGGCTGATGATTTCCGAAGGACCCAAGCACCCTGACCTGCTCGACTTCTACTGGGAAAACGTCGTGTCACGAGGACTCGGCGCACTCAACATCATCGTCAAGCGCGGCGTCGAGAACGGTGAGTTCAAACACAGCTGCGTCGACGAGTTTCCTCACCTCTTCGTTATGCCGGTCGTATTCTCGGTGCTGTTCAAGCTGCTTTTCGAGAAGCAATGCCCCGATACCGACAAGCTGATCGAGGCACAGGTTGGACTTCTCATCGACCACATGAAAGGAGAGCACTCATGAGAATTAGCCGGGTCTGGAAAGCACTTGTTCTCGTACCTGCTCTCGCTGCGTGCGGCAGCAATGACGATGCCAGCCGAGTCGTTGGCGAACTTGCGTCTGACCGGATCGAACTGACGGCCGAAATGGCCGAGCCGATCACCGAGATACTCGTTGCCGAAGGCGAATCCGTGACGGCCGGACAGGTCCTCATGCGACAGGATTCCTCGCGCGCCAGGGCCCGCCTCGCGGAGGCAGAGGCCGCGCTCGGCCAGGCGCAGGCAAGGCTTGATGAACTCGTGCGCGGCCCACGAAGCGAACAGATCGACGCCGCGCGCGCTGCCGTTGATGGCGCCCGTGACGAGCTCGCCTTTCGTCGCTCCGACTTTGCGCGCGTAAAGGATATTCATGCGAAAAACCTGGCATCCGATGAACTGCTCGACCGCGCCCGGGCGGCACTTGACTCAGCCATTGCCAGTGACAAGCAATCACGTGCCCGGCTGCAGGAGCTGCTGACCGGCACAACCGTGGAAGAACTGGCGCAGGCAGAGAATGCGGTCAAGCAGGCGGCAGCCCGCCGTGACCTGGCCGCAGTGGACCTGGCGCGCCATGAAATCACGGCGCCCGTCGACGGTGTTGCCGACAGCCGCCTGTTCGAACTGGGTGAACGCCCTGCCCCGGGCCAGGTGGTCATGGTCATGCTGGGTGGTGAGCAGGTCTATGCCCGTGTGTATGTGCCGGAGCAACTGCGCGTCAACGTGACACCCGGAATGGCGACGACGATTTATGTCGACGGCCTGGACGAGTCGATCGAGGGGCGTGTGCGCTGGGTCGCCTCCAAGCCCGCGTTCACGCCCTACTATGCACTCACCGAGCGCGATCGCGGCCACCTGACCTACCTTGCCAAGGTCGATCTCGTCGAGTCCCGCGACCGACTGCCCGACGGTGTGCCGGTCGAGGTCGACCTGGGACCGGGCGACCGATGAACCCGAACGATCTGGCCATCCAGGCGCGTGGCCTCAGCAAGGACTTTGGCAGCCTGCGAGCTGTTGACCGGCTCGATCTCGATGTGCCGCGCGCATCGATATACGGTTTTCTCGGTCCCAATGGGTCCGGAAAATCAACGACAATTCGCATGTTGTGCGGCCTGCTGACGCCAAGCGAAGGCAACGCCAACGTGCTCGGCATCGAGGTACCGGGTGATGCCAGCAAACTTCGGCCAAAGATCGGCTATATGACGCAAAAGTTCTCGCTATTCGGTGACATGACCGTACTCGAAAACCTGCAGTTCATCGCGGAAATCTACTCCGTACCCGCCAATCGCCGTGCGCGTCGTATCGACGAGGTTCTCGAGCACTACGACCTGGTTGAACAGCGCAAGCAATTTGCCGGAACGATGAGTGGCGGCCAGAAACAGCGACTGGCGCTCGGCTGCGCCGTCATTCACAAACCCGAACTCCTGTTGCTCGATGAACCAACAAGCGCCGTTGACCCGCAGAGCCGGCGCGACTTCTGGGCCAACCTGTTCCGACTGGCCGAGGCCGGTACGACCATTCTCGTATCCACTCACTACATGGACGAGGCCGAACGCTGTCACCGGCTCGCGATCCTGGATCATGGCGTCAAGGTCGCGGACGGTGCGCCGCAGGACCTGCAACGCAGCACAGGCATGACCATCATCGAGGTGCTGGCGGACGACCCCTATCGTGCACAGACTGCAATCAGTACCCTGCCTGTTATTGCCAGCGTCACGCAGCTCGGCATCCGCTTGCGTGTGCTAATACCCGAAACCGTCGAAGACGCGCTCGACATTGTGGCCGGCAAGCTGGTCGAACAGGGCATCGAGGCCGACACACACATTTCGAATGCCTCGCTCGAAGACGTATTTGTCGCTGTGACCCTCGACCCGGGAAGGATTGCGGCATGAAATCCCTGTCACGTCTCATGGCCGTTACGCGCAAGGAAACCCGCCAGATGCGCCGCGACCGGCTGACCTTCGCGATGATTTTCGGCATCCCGCTGATGCAGATCATCCTGTTCGGCTACGCGATCAACACGGATGTGCGAAACCTGCGTACCGCGGTTGCTGACGAGGCCAATACGCACCTGTCCCGCGATTTCGTGTCGCGACTCGGCGCTACCCAGGTCACTGATATCCATGCCCGCGTGGCGACCGTCGCACAGCTCGAGGAACTGTTGCGCAGCGGTGAGGTTTCCATTGGTATCGCAATTCCTTACGACTTCGACCGCCGCGTCGCCGACAACACGCGTGCCGCGGCGCACATTCTCGTTGACGGTTCGGACCCGACAATCGCGGGTATCGCCGATCAGCTGCGCAATATTCCGCTTCGTTTCGACACGGCGATGGAAAAGGAGCGCACGGGAGCCATTGAAGTACGCGCCTACTACAACCCGGAGCGACGTACGCCCGTCAATATCATTCCCGGGTTGATCGGCGTCATCCTCATGATGACGATGATGATGTTTACGGCCGTTGCGATCGTGCGCGAAAGGGAACGTGGCAATCTCGAGCTGCTGATCAACACGCCGGTGACATCGGCAGAGCTCATGACCGGGAAAGTACTGCCCTATATTTTCATCGGCCTCGTGCAGCTCGCTGTCATCCTGATCGTCGGCAAATTACTGTTCGATGTTCCCGTGCGTGGCAGCGTGCTCGATCTTTATCTCGCCGGGTGCGTCTATATCGCTGCAAACCTGTCACTGGGGCTGTTCTTTTCCACGGCTGTATCGTCGCAGTTCCAGGCCATTCAGCTGACGTTCTTCATGATGCTGCCATCGATCCTGCTGTCAGGATTCGTATTTCCATTCGACGGCATGCCTGAAATCGCTCAGTGGATTGGCGAGGCGCTGCCGATTACACATTTCATCAGGTTGACGCGCGGCATCATGCTTCGCGAAGCGGCACTTGGAGAGATGTCGGGCGAAGTCCTCTACCTTGCGGCGTTTGCCGTCGTAGCGATGACCGCGGCAGCCCTGCGATTTTCCAAGCGACTGGACTAATAAACTCGAATATTTGCGCCAATTCTGGTCCAATCAACGGCTGATTTGATCTATGCGGACGTTATGAACCAAAATCAGGACAAACAGCCCACGGTTTTTATTGTCGACGACGACCCTGCGATTCGCTTCGCGATGCAGGCGCTCATGGATTCAGTCAACGTTGAGCACGAAATCTACTCGTCCGGCGACGAGTTCCTGGAGAATGTCGACGATCACCGGCCCGGGTGCCTGGTTCTCGATATCCGCATGCCCGGACTTGGTGGCCTGGAACTCCAGGAAGAGCTGATCAAGCGGGGCAGCACGCTGCCGATCATTTTCATCACCGGCCACGGCGACGTTCCAATGGCCGTCGATGCGATGCAAAAAGGCGCCGTCGACTTCATTCAGAAACCCTTCCGCGACCAGGACCTGCTCGACCGCATTCGCGAGGCTCTCAAGACCGACCAGGAGCGCCGCGAGGAACAACAGAAACATGCGGAGGTGGCCGAGCGCCTGGCAAGGCTGACCAATCGCGAGCGCGAAGTGTTCGACCTCGTCGTTACGGGCAAGCCGAACAAGGTCATCGCCTATGAGCTAGGGGTCAGCCAGCGTACCGTCGAGATTCACCGCGCGCGTGTCATGGAGAAAATGCAGGCGAGGTCCCTGGCCGACCTCGTCAAAATGCATATGACGGCTTAATTAAATATGCGCGCGGCGGTGTTCGTCGAAGCGCGCGCAATCAATGCATTTCCTGGCATACGGATGGGCCTCGAGCCGTCCCTTGTCGATATCTGCCCCGCACTCGTCGCAGATGCCGTACTCGTCGTTATCCATGCGCCTTAACGCTTCGCTGATCTTGCTGATTTCGAGCCGCGCCTCATTGCCGAGCGCGTCGACAACTTCACTGTCTTCGAGTTCTTTTGCCCGCTCCTTGGAGTCGGGATCGTGACCGCGACGCAAATTGGCCGTGACGCGCTCGAGTCGCGCGGTCAATTCTTCTTTCTTGCTCTCGAGCCGCTCACGCTGCTCGAGATATTTGTCCGCTCGCATGGTCGTTTCTCGCGGTATCACTTGTAACTAATCTATGCGCAGACGGGCGCCCACAAAATCAGTAAAAGCACCTATTTAGCTGTACGTAAATTCCACGATGCGCTAAGCAACACGACTTATGGAAACACGCTTATGCGACCACTACCCTTCTTATTGAGGGATAAAGGGAACGGCTTCAGTAGGGTGCAACATGGAAAAGATTTCCAAAATTCTGTCAGTCATTGACCCGACGGTAGACGACCAGCTGGCGCTGCGGCGCGCTGCATGGCTTGCCAAAAGCTGCGGGGCGGAACTTGAATTGCTGGTCTGTTATTACAACGAGTATCTCAGCGGAGACAGGTTGTTCGATTCGCCGTCGCTTGAGAAAGCGCGCAGCGAAGTCATTGCCAACCAGGAAAGACACCTGGAGGAACTTGCAGAGCCGATTCGCAAAGACGGTGTCGTCGTCACGGGTGCAGTATCTCGTCATCGAGAGCGGCCGGTTTGTCGTGCTGGTTCATCGGATCGATGGCCGCGACGATAATCGGGGGATCCGACAGCTCGTGGGGTTTGACCAATACAGACTGGAACCTTATCCGCACTTGTCCGGCTCCGCTGTGGCTGGTCAAACCCCACGAGCTGTCGGATCCCCCGGTTATCGTCGCGGCCATCGATCCGATGAACCAGCACGACAAACCGGCCGCTCTCGATGACGAGATACTGCACCTCAGCAAGATGGTGGGCAGCAGTGTTTCGGGCGACGTGCACGCGTTCCATTCCTATGACCCACGTATCGCCGTCGCAACGGCAACAGCAAACGCCTATATCCCGGTTTCGCTGCCGTTTGACGAGATCGAGCAGCAGATGCACGAGGACCACGAGAAGCGCTTCAACGAGATCACGTCGTTCCACGGTCTGGATGAAAAGAACTCGCACCTGATCGCAGGTCTGACGCACGAGGAACTGCCGGCGATAGCAGACACGTTGAAAGCCGATGTCGTCGTCATGGGTGCCGTTGCACGGAATCGCTGGAAACGGCTATTCATTGGCGCTACGGCTGAACGCACGCTCGAACACCTGCCGTGCGACCTGTTGATCGTCAAACCCGACTGGTTCCAGACCCCGGTCGAATCAAGGGCGCACGAAGCGGCTTAACGCAACACGTCGTCGAGCACGCCGAGAAAGTAGTCCGCATCGTCTTTCGACAGGACGAGCGGACTACGCAATTTCAATATGTTGTCATTCGGGCCGATCGACCCGGTGAGAACACCGCGACGTCGCAGGTCGTTCACGACCCTGGCTGTCAGCTCGGTCGCCTCGGTCGCTGGTGTGCGCTCATCGCGACTTGATACGAGATCAACGGCAAGAAACAGGCCGGTACCGCGGACATCGCCTATGCATTCGTGCATACCGGCAAGCTTCCGCAGCCCGTCGACCAGGTGCTCGCCGACATCCAGCGCATTTTGTTGCAAGCCTTCTTCCTCGATGACATCGAGTACCGCAAGGCCTGCCGCGCAGGAGACGGGGTTGCCGCCGAACGTGTTGAAATAGCGCCCGTATTTGGAGAACTGGTCGACGACCTCCCTTCGAGTCACGACCGCAGAAAGTGGATGGCCATTGCCCATCGGCTTGCCCATCGTCACGATATCAGGAACGAATGCGTCCGCCTCGAAACCCCAGAAGTTGCGACCGGTGCGGCCAAAGCCAGGCTGGACCTCGTCGGCAACAAACAGGCCACCAGCCTCGCGCACGATTTCTGCCGCTCTGGCCAGGTAGCCGCGCGGCGGCGCGACGACGCCGCCACTCGAGACGATTGTGTCGATGACAAATGCGGCCAGCCTGATGCCCCGCTCCTGCAACCTCGCGATCGCATCCCGCGTGTATTCGGCATAGCGCTCGGCGGCATCGTCACCGCGAAACTCACCGCGATACGTGTCGGGCGAGGGAACGGATACCACGTGGTCGGGAACTTCTTCCGGCGCGATCGTGTCCGTCGAAATTTCGTGAATCGCCTGGGTGTTGCCGTGATATGCGAAGTCAGTGACGATGAAGCCGGTGCCGCCGGTGGCTTTCCGGGCAATGCGAAGCGCCAGTTCGTTAGCTTCGCTGCCTGTGCAGCAAAACATTGCCGTGTCCAGCTCAGCCGGTAGTTTTGCCGTAAGGCGCTCCGCAAGATTGACAACATTGTCGTGCAGGTAACGCGTATGCGTATTGAGCAGGCGCGCCTGCTCGCAGATCGCTGCAACGACTCGCGGGTGGCAATGGCCGACGTGCGGCACATTGTTGTACATGTCGAGATACCGATTGCCGTCTGCATCGAACAGCCAGGCACCCTCGCCGCGCACGAGATGCACGGGCTCGTCATAGAACAGCCGATAGGCCGAACCGAGTGCACGCTGCCTGCGTCCCAACAATGAATCAGCATTCATAAGGCTTTTCTTATGGATTCGATAAAAAAGATTTAATTACGTTTATATTTACAGGTGATACTTTTTCGCCCTGAAGATGCGAATTGCGACTCCAACCGGACACTAGCAAATATGTCACCGAAACACCCTGTCATCGCCGTCACCGGATCGTCGGGAGCCGGTACCACCACCGTCAAAACCGCATTCGAACACATATGCCGCCGTCTCAATGTCACGCCGAGCATCGTCGAAGGCGACAGTTTTCACCGCTTCGACCGCGCGGGTATGCGCAAGGTCATCCAGGAAGCTGCCTCCGAGGGACGCAATATCAGCCACTTCGGCCCCGACGCAAACCTGATTTGCGACCTGGCGAAGCTGTTCCGCGAATACGGCAAATCGGGAACCGGTAAACGCCGCTTTTACGTACACAACGAAGAGGAAGCCGCGTTACACAAGACGCCCAGTGGAACATTTACAGACTGGACCAATCTCGACGAAGGCACCGACCTGTTGCTGTATGAAGGCCTGCACGGGGCAATGGTCACGGAAGCTTGCGACGTAACGCGCTACACGGACCTGCTGATCGGTGTCGTTCCTATCGTCAACCTCGAGTGGATACAGAAGATCCACCGCGACACGCTGGAACGCGGCTACGCCGAGGGTGACGTCACCGCCACGATTCTGCGGCGTATGGAAGACTACGTTAAGCACATCACCCCGCAATTCTCGCGAACGGATATCAACTTCCAGCGAGTTCCAACGGTCGATACATCAAACCCGTTCATCGCGCGTGACATCCCCACGGCCGACGAAAGTTTCGTCGTCATCCGGTTCCGCGACCCTCGCAAGTTCGGCGTCGATTTCCCGTACCTGCTATCGATGATCAAGGACTCGTTCATGTCGCGGCGCAATACCATCGTCGTGCCTGGTGGCAAAATGCTGTTATCAATGGAACTCATCCTGATGCCGATCCTTGAGAAGATGTTCGTTGCGGCCAGGGCCCGCCGTGCAGCCTGACGCGGTCGTTTTCGACCTCGACGGAACGCTGGCTCACACAGCCGCGGATATTCGCGAAGCGCTGAATGCCGTGCTCGGATGCGAGCAACTGCCCGCTGTAGACATCGATGCCGTGCAACGCATGATCGGTGGCGGCCCCGAGGAACTGGTTCGACGGGCACTACACGCGTTCAACGCCAGTGCGGGTGATGAGCGCGTCAAACGCCTGACGAAGAAACTGCGCGAAAGATTCGGCACCCAGGGCAATCGCCTGAGCCACCTGCTTCCGGGAGCGCAACAATGTCTCGATTATCTCTCCGGGCTGCGGATATCCATTGGCCTGTGCAGCAACAAGCCGGAAGCAAACTGCACACAGTTGCTCGAGGATCTGAACATCCGGCAGTACTTCGACGTTGTGCAGGGATCCGGATCCGGCCTGCCCCTCAAGCCAGATCCAACAGCATTGCTTGCGACGGTGAAACGCCTCGGCGCACAACAGGTGTTATATGTCGGTGACAGCGCTACCGATGTCGCGACGGCCAATGCGGCGGGCGTGCCTGTGGCACTGGTGAGAGGCGGCTATTGCACTGAAGCACCTGAATTCCTGGACGCCGACTGGATACTGGACGAGCTGTCGCAGCTGCCGACTATCTGGCATTCAAACTAGCTGCCCTCGCCAGCCAGGATCGCGCCTGCTTCATCGACGAGCAGCCCTCGGAATTCCTCTGCCGCAGCGGACAACCGCTTGCCACGGGTCATTACTACATGCCAGTTGCGCAGGATCGGCATTCCCCTGATATTGAGAACCGCGAGCTTGCCGAGTTCGAGCTCCGTCTCGATGGCGCCGCTCGGCACGAGACCGAGGCCGAGTTGCGCCTGTACGCCTTGCTTGATGCCTTCGAGACTACCCATTCCCATGCCTTCGTTGAGCTTTACCTTGTGCGCCTTGAAGAAGCGCATCATTGCCCCCCGCGTTCCCGAGCCGGGCTCACGAATCAGGAACGTTTCTTTTTCCATGCGGCGCAAAGGGATGGACTTGCTGTTCGCAAGACGATGATTCGGCGGTGCAATGATCACCAGTGGATTGGCCATGAACGGAATCGCGTCGAACTTCGCATTGTCTGGCGGCTGGCCCATGATGGCCATGTCGACTTCGTTGTCGGCCACTTGTCGCAGCACCAGTTCCTGCCGCGTCACGTTTATGCTCACGGCGACGTCCGGAAACCGCTGGTGAAAGACTCCGAGCAGCTTCGGCGCGAAATAATTGGCTGAGGAAATGGCAGCGATACGCAAATGCCCGCCGGTGAGGCCTCTCATCTTGTCGAGAACATCGTCCATTTCGTCGACCTGGTGCAGGATCGACTTCGCGTAGCGCAGGACCTCTGCTCCTGCTTCGGTCAGGTAGATCTGCTTGCCAATCTGTTCGGTCAATGCCATGCCGGTTTGCTGCTCGAGCTGGCGAACCTGCATCGAAACCGCCGGCTGGGTCAGGTGCAATTGATCGGCCGCACGAGTGAAGCTCAGGTTTTGCGCCACGGCGGCAAAGCACTGCAATTGTCGCAAAGTGAGATGCATAAGTTGATCTTATTGAATCGATAAAAACAAGTTAATATCCTTATATTACAGCATCGGCTACCGTTTGCATCCCAGTAGCTCATTTGGAACAGGACAATGGCATTTGACCAAAGCGACCGGTACGTAAATCTCGATCTTGACGAGTCCGAGCTGATCAGGGCAGGCAAGCACGTGCTCGTCGCCTATCACATGAAACCCAAGGTCGGTTTCGGCAATTTTGTCGAGACCGCAGCGCACTTCGCCGCGGAGTCCTCGACCGGCACCAATGTGCAGATATCGACCACTGACGATTTCACGCGCAGCGTGGATGCAATCGTCTATGAGGCCGATGAGGCCAATGAGCTGGTCAAGCTTGCCTACCCGGTGCAATTGTTCGACCGCAATATCACCGACGGGCGTGCAATGATCGCATCGTTCCTGACGCTCGCGATCGGCAACAACCAGGGCATGGGCGACGTCGAGTACGCGAAAATGCACGACTTCTGGTTCCCGCCTGGCTATCTTCGTCTTTTCGACGGCCCATCCTCGACTATTGCCGACCTCTGGCGGGTGCTGGGGCGGCCACACGTAGACGGCGGTTTCATCGTCGGTACGATCGTTAAACCCAAGCTCGGACTGCGCCCGCAACCTTTCGCCAGTGCCTGCTATGACTTCTGGATGGGAGGCGACTTCATCAAGAATGATGAGCCACAGGGCAACCAGACGTTTGCGCCGATGAAAGAGACCATACCGCTCGTCGCGGACGCCATGCGCCGGGTCCAGGACGAAACAGGCGAACCCAAGTTGTTCTCGGCCAACATCACGGCGGACGATCCGTTTGAAATGATCGCCCGCGGTGAATACATACTCGAGACATTCGGCGAGTACGCGGATCATGTTGCGTTCCTCGTCGACGGATACGTTGCCGGGCCTGCCGCAGTCACAACGGCGAGGCGCCGTTTCCCCCGCCAATACCTGCACTACCACCGTGCCGGCCACGGCGCCGTGACTTCGCCGCAGACGCAACGCGGCTACACCGCCTTTGTGCACTGCAAGATGGCAAGACTGCAGGGTTCTTCGGGCATCCATACGGGAACGATGAGCTTCGGCAAGATGGAAGGCGAGGCATCCGACCGGGCGATTGCCTACATGCTCGAGCGAGACAGCGCAGACGGGCCCTACTATCACCAGGAATGGCACGGCATGAAGCCGACAACGGCCATCATATCAGGGGGTATGAATGCGCTCCGGATCCCGGCCTTTTTCGAAAATCTCGGGCATTCGAATGTCATCATGACGGCCGGCGGCGGCAGCTACGGCCATATTGACGGCCCGGCCGCAGGCGCGCGCTCGATGCGACAGGCTGAGCAATGCTGGAAGGAAGGGGCCAATGTGATCGAATTCGCGCAGGATCATCACGAGTTCGCCCGCGCCTTCGAAAGTTTTCCTCATGACGCAGACCAGCTCTATCCGGGATGGAGACAAGAGCTGGCGGCGTAATTAACGGCTTTGAGCCGGCGGGCAACTAGTCCGCCGGCACTTCGCCTGTCTTGGTTGCATGCCTCGCGGCAGACAACAGCCTGCCGGTATTAACGGGTTTGTTCAGGAGCGTACAGTTGTCCACCGTCTGCGCTTCCTTGACGATCTTGGACGTATCGCCGGTGACAATGAAAGCGGGAATATTGAGTCCGTAATGTTCACGGATATCCGTCACGGCCTCGACGCCGGTCGAGCCGTCAGCCAGGTGAAAATCTGAAATGATCAGCGAAGGCGCCTGGTCGAGGTGGTTGATCAGTGCGTTCGCCTCTGTCGCCGAAGCCGCCGTGGCCACACGATATCCCTCCGCCTCGAGCAGCATGCCCCATGCGTTTGCGACATTGACATCGTCCTCGATCAGGACGATCAAGCCGGACGCGGCTTCCGCGTGCTCATGGTGGGCGCCATCGTCATCCTCTGCATGCTCGCCGGTCGGCGCCACTGCCGACATGCTGACAGTGAAACAGGAGCCCCTGCCGAGTTCCGACTCCACGGCAATGTCGTGCCGCAGCAGATCCGCAAGCCGGCTGACGATGGCGAGGCCCAGGCCGAAGCCTTCTTTGCTGCCACCTTTGGGCTTGACCTGGTGGAACTCCGTAAAAATGGCTTCCTGTTGGTCTTCGCTGATGCCGATACCCGTATCACGCACCTCGATAAAGCAGCGGCCGTCTTCCTCGACGCAGTTGAGTTCGACTTTGCCCCTGTCCGTATAGCGAATCGCATTGCTGACCAGGTTCTGGATGATTTCGCTGAGCAGGTTGGGGTCCGACCGGACAACGGCATGGCATCCCGATGACGAGAATTCGAGTCCTTTATGCGCAGCCTGGCGCGCAAACTCCGGGGACAGCCGATCCGACAGGCGCTGCATCGGGAATTCCTCGAATTCGGGCGTTACTGCGCCGGCATCGAGCCGGCTGATATCCAGCAATGAATTGAGAAGATTCGTCATCGCGGTCAGCGAATGATCCTGGCTCCTGATCATCTCGAGAGCTCGCTCATCCTTGACCGTCCTTCTAAGGGCGCCGTTGAGCAGGCTAAGGGCCTGTACGGGCTGGCGCAGGTCATGGCTGGCGGCGGCGAGAAACGCGCTATTGGCCTTGTTGGCGCGCTCGGCCGCCTGCTGCGCCGCGATAATTTCCGCTTCCATGCGCTTGCGGTCCGTGACGTCGCGAATCACGCTGGATACAAACGAGGCTTTTTCCGTCCTCACCGGGCTGAGGCTGATTTCCACGGGAAACTCCGAGCCGTCCTTGCGCTGGCCGACGAGTTCCATGCCGATGCCCATCGGGCGCAGGTCGGGCGCTGCAACAAATTCCTCGCGGTGGCCGACGTGCGCCTCGCGAATGCGCTCCGGAAGCAGCATTTCGATCTTGTTGCCGAGCATCTCCTCGCGGTCGTAACCGAACATCTTCTCGGTCTGGGCGTTAACGATCGCGATCTCGCCGCTATCGTCCACGATAATCATCGCATCGGGTGCGGACTCGATCAGCACGCGAAAGTATGCCTCCGATTCCTCGACCTGCAATTTGTCTGTGCCCATCAAACCGGCCATGGCAATTCTGGAATTCGGGAGTATACCGTGGTGAGATTGACACATTGATAGCCCATGAGCCGCGGCAAGCGCATACGTATCCTTACCTATACGTATATTAGGATGTGCTTGTTAACCTGCCGCGAGTTCGCTACAGGTCCAAATAACAACAGGGGTTTCAGGCATTGGACACTTCAGCTTCTTATAACGACAGGGTGGTACGCCAGTTCACGATCATGACCGTGGTCTGGGGTGTCGTCGGCATGCTCGTCGGCCTGGTCATAGCCGCTCAGCTCATGTGGCCGGCACTGAATTTCGACCTGCCGTTCCTTACCTACAGCCGATTGCGGCCATTGCACACCAACGCCGTGATTTTCGCCTTTGGCGGCTCGGCGCTCATCGGTACCTCGTACTACGTCGTGCAGCGCACCTGCCACATCAGGCTCGCATTCGACAAGCTCGCGGCGTTCACCTTCTGGGGCTGGCAGCTGGTCATCGTGCTCGCGGCCATATCGCTGCCACTTGGTATTACCCAGAGCAAGGAATACGCCGAGCTCGAATGGCCGATCGACGTGCTGATCGCTGCCGTCTGGGTCGCTTACGCGATCGTGTTCTTTGGCACGATTGCCATGCGCCGGGTGAAGCACATCTACGTTGCGAACTGGTTCTACGGCGCTTTCATCATCACGATCGCCGTGCTGCACATATTCAATAACCTGGCGATCCCGGTCACGCTGACCAAGTCGTACCAGATCTACACGGGTGTCGTCGATGGCATGATGCAGTGGTGGTACGGCCACAACGCTGTGGGCTTCTTCCTGACCGCCGGCTTCCTCGGCATGATGTACTACTTCGTGCCCAAGCAGGCCGGGCGTCCGGTCTACTCTTACCGCCTGTCCGTCGTCCATTTCTGGTCGCTGATCGCCGTGTACATGTGGGCCGGTCCCCATCACCTGCATTACACGTCGCTGCCGGACTGGGCGCAGACGCTCGGCATGGTGTTCTCGATCATCCTGCTGGCGCCGTCCTGGGGCGGCATGATCAACGGCATCATGACCTTGTCGGGCGCATGGCATAAGCTGCGCTCCGACCCGATCATCAAGTTCATGATCGTGGCCCTGTCGTTCTACGGCATGTCGACCTTCGAAGGGCCGATGATGTCGATCAAGACCGTCAACGCCTTGTCCCACTACACCGAATGGACCATCGGCCACGTGCACTCCGGCGCACTGGGCTGGGTCGGCATGATGACAATGGGCTCCATCTATTGCCTGTTGCCGCGCCTCTATAACAAGGAAGGCATGTACAGCAGCAAGCTGATCGAGGCCCACTTCTGGACCGCAACGATCGGCGTCGTCGTCTACGCCGTATCGATGTGGATCGCGGGTGTCGGTGAAGGCCTGATGTCGCGAGCAGTCAATGCCGACGGCACGCTGACCTATGCATTCATCGAAATACTCGCTGCGAAGTACCCGTACTACGCGATGCGTTTGCTGGGCGGTCTCATCTACTTCTCCGGCATGCTCATCATGGCGTACAACGTCTTCAAGACGATTGCGAAAGAAAAACCGGCACCTGTCGCCGTCATGGAACCGGCGTAAAGGAGCTTATCGATGCGTCACGAACAAATTGAAAAAAGCCTGAACCTGATGATGGTCCTGATCGTGCTGGCGATCAGTATCGGCGGCCTCGTCGAGATCGTCCCGCTGATGCTGAGCGCCGATTCGACGGAACCGGATGAAGGCATCGCGCCGTACTCGGCGCTGCGCCTTGCGGGCCGCGACGTCTACGTGTCCGAGGGCTGCTACAACTGTCACTCACAGATGATTCGGCCATTCCGCAGCGAAACCGAGCGTTACGGTCCGTACACGACGGCCGGCGAAACGGTCTACGACCGCCCGTTCCAGTTCGGCTCCAAGCGGACCGGTCCGGACCTGGCGCGTGTCGGCGGACGTTATTCGGACGACTGGCACCGCCTGCACCTGATGAACCCGAGAGACCTTGTGCCCGGATCAAACATGCCGGCGTACCCGTGGCTGGCCGAGCGCATGGTCGATGGCGAACTGATCACGAAGAAGATGAAAGCGCTGCAGACCATCGGCGACCCGTACACTGATGAGCAAATTGCAGCAGCGGCGAGCGAAGTCGAGGGCAAGACCGAACTCGACGCACTGATTGCGTATCTGCAGGGTCTCGGCATCAACCGACGGGCACGCAGGTGATGCCGATGGATATAAATGATTTACGCGGTTTCCTGACGGCAGTTCTGCTGTTCAGTTTCGTCGGGCTGTGGATCTGGGCCTGGAGTAGCCGCCGCAAAGCCGACTTCGAGGCCAGCGCAGCGCTGCCACTCGAAGAGGATCAATACATAAACAATAACGGACGGGAGAACGACTGATGCCTGCATTCTGGGCCTGGTTCGTCGCAGCCGGCACGGTCGCATTCATTATCTGGTGTGTGTGGCTGATTAGCTGGTCTGCCAAGCAAGGACCACAGGGCGTTGAAGACGAAGACCTCGTAGGCCACAAGTGGGATGGTGACCTCGAGGAATGGAACAACCCGGCGCCGAAGTGGTGGCTGTACCTGTACTTCATCACAATCGCGTGGGCGATTGGCTACATGGTTTTCTATCCCGGCATCGGCGTATTCGAGGGCACGCTCGGCTGGTCACAGCAAGGCCAGTACGAGGCCGAGGTGGAAGCGGCCGAAGCACGCTATGCGCCGATTTACGAGCGCTTCGCGGCGATGCCGTTCGAGGAACTCGTCAAGGACGAGGATGCACTGGCGCTGGGCGGCAGCCTGTTCGCCAGCTATTGCACGACCTGTCATGGCTCGGATGCACGCGGTGCGCCGGGCTATCCCAACCTGACAGATAACGACTGGCAATGGGGTGGCACCGAGCAGGACATCGTGAACACACTGACCCATGGCCGACAGGCGGTTATGACACCGTGGGCGCAGATCCTGGGATCCGACGAAGCCGTCGACAACATGGTGACCTACGTCCAGAGCCTGTCCGGCATGGTCGATCCGAGCGAAGTCGCAGACAGCGCGCGCACGCAATTCACCACGTTCTGTGCCGCCTGCCACATGCCAACCGGCACCGGCAATCCGGCCGTCGGCGCGCCTAACCTGACGGACGATACCTGGCTGTATGGCTCGTCGCGTGACGTCATTCGCACGACGATCGAACAGGGCCGCAATGGCCAGATGCCGGCACACGGCGAACTCCTTGGCGAAAACCGCACGAGAATTCTCGCTGCCTATGTTTACAGCCTGTCGCAATAAGCGTTCAATGACGTGTAGTGATCCAGGAAGAGTACAGAGGCGCGAGGAAGTGGAGTCGTAACAAGCAGGCTGTTGCGACCGTTGTCTGGATATCGTTCCTCGCGGCGTCGGTCGCGACGATGCTGTTCTTTGCGCTGTTCGACCCGGTGGAGCTGCTGGCGACTGTTGACATAGATGTCGGCAGCCAGACCGGCTACGCCATCGGCTTCTTCTTTTTCTGGATAATTTCCGCGGGATGTTCCGCCGTCACGGCCTGGCTCGTACGGACTGCACCGAAACGCAAGAAGACCTGACGAGTCAATGAGTAAAGCTGCCAATACCGACCGGCCGCGGGCCGCGGCGCTCTACGAAAGCGCCAGCAAGATCTACCCGCGTGAGATCGAGGGCCGCTTCGCGAGCCTCTCCAAGCTCGCCACTTACACACTGCTCGGCCTCTTTTACCTCGTGCCGTGGCTGATGTGGGACGACCGCCAGGCATTCCTTTTCGACCTTCCGGCCCGCAAGTTTTACCTGCTCGGCCTTACGTTATGGCCACAGGACTTTATCTACCTGGCCTGGCTGCTGATGGCGCTGGCCTTCTCGCTGTTCTTCTTCACGGCCCTCGGCGGCCGCCTGTGGTGCGGCTTTGCCTGTCCGCAAACCGTCTGGACCGAGGCGTTCATCTGGATGGAACAATGGACCGAAGGCACGCGTTCGCAGCGCATGAAGCTCGACAAGGCGCCGTGGAGCTGGAACAAGCTGCGACGCAAGGGCTCGAAGCAATTGCTGTGGGTGACGTTCTCGCTGTGGACCGGGTTCACGTTCGTCGGCTATTTCGTGCCAATTCGCCAGCTCGGCGTCGACATCGTCAACCTCGACATCGGCGGATGGACGCTGTTCTGGGGGCTGTTCTACGGATTCGCAACTTACGGCAATGCCGGCTACATGCGCGAGCAGGTGTGCAAGTACATGTGTCCCTATGCGCGCTTCCAGAGCGTGATGTTCGACAAGGACACTTTAATTATTTCCTACGACGAAAAGCGTGGTGAGCCCCGCGGCGGCCGCAAACGGTCTGTTGACCGCAAGGCTGAAGGACTGGGCGACTGCATCGACTGCACGCTGTGCGTCCAGGTCTGTCCCACGGGGATCGATATTCGCGACGGGTTGCAGTACGAGTGCATAGCCTGTGCGGTCTGTATCGACGCCTGCGACTCGGTCATGGACAAGATGAACTACCCGCGCGGCCTCATTCGTTACACGACCGAACGCGCGATGCAGGGCGGCAAGACGCGGATTCTGCGGCCGAGAATGTTCGTCTACGCGGGCTTGCTGACAATCCTGGTAACGGCGCTGGTCACGTCCATGGCAACACGCACGCCCGTATTGCTGGACGTCATTCGAGACCGTAATACGTTGTACCGCGAGTTGCCCGGCAACGTCATCGAAAACACGTACACGGTCAAGATCATCAACCAGAGCAACGACCCGCGGGACTTTGTGCTCGGCGTTCAGGGCGTCGAGGGACTGACACTCGATGGTGTCGACAACCCGGTCACTGTCGAGGGAGGTGATGTACTGTCGCTGCCGGTTCGGGCGCGCACGCATCGCGACAATGCCTATGGCATCATGAATATCACGTTTTCTGTTTCGGCAACCGACGACAACAGTGTCGAAAGGGTCGAAGACAGCCGCTTCCTGGGACCGACGCCATGACTGAGCAAAGAGATACACAGCCGTGGTACAAGTATTTCTGGCCGTGGTTCATCATCGCGCTGCTCGGGTCCGCTGTCACAGCCAGCCTGTATACCGTCTATCTCGCGAGCTCCCCAGCCGAACCGGTTTTGCCGGAGTACCAGCAACAACAACGGCAATGACCGACAGCGCCTGTTTTCACTGCGCGCTGCCGATAGACCCACGCGACAACTTCCAGGTAGAGATCGACGGCGAGCTCAAGCCCGTCTGCTGCCCGGGCTGCAAGGCAGTTGCCGAACTCATTCGCGACACGGGCATGGCCAGCTACTATGAGCAGCGCGAGGCGCCACAACCCGGCATCGGCCGCCCTGCTGACGATGATGCCCAGTGGCAGGTCTACGACAACGACGACATGCTTGCCGCATTCGCCGAGGTCCGCGATGGCGAAGCCGAAGCGACCGTATATGTCGGCGGCATGTACTGTGCCGCCTGCAGCTGGCTGATCGAGACTTCGATGGCAAGAATGCCTGGCGTCACAAACGCAGACATCAATCCGGTAACGCACCGTCTCCGGGTCACCTGGTCCACGGCGAAGACCGGTCTGGGAGGCATTCTCGCTGCGCTGGCCGACCTCGGCTATGACCCGCAACCACTCGCGCCCGAATCGGCGGCGCGGCCGGAGCTGCTCGAACAGCGCGCGGCACTCAAGCGCCTGCTCGTTGCGTCCCTCGGCATGATGCAGGTGATGATGTTTGCCATCGGCCTGTATGCCGGCGACTTCCAGGGCATGGAGCCCAGCATGCAGCTTTTCCTGCGCTGGGTCAGTTTTGCGGTGACAACGCCCGTTGTCTTTTATGCCGCGCGGCCGTTCTTTACGAGCGCCTGGCGCGGTATTGTCGCCCGATCCCCAGGCATGGACCTGCCGGTGTCAATCGCAGTTGGCAGCGCTTACGCAGGCTCGGTGTGGGCGACACTCACCGAAGCGGAAGCCGTCTGGTATGACTCGGTAGTCATGTTCGTGTTCTTCCTTACGCTGGGCCGCTTCCTCGAGATGCGCGCGCGGCATCGGTCGATTGATCGTAGCGTCGCGCTTTCAAACGTGTTGCCCAATACCGTAACCGTCGTTACCGATGAACAGCGCAAGACAATCCCGTCCAGCCAGCTCCGGGCCGGGGATGTCGTACTCGTGAAACCCGGCGACTCGATCCCGGCCGACGGCCAGCTTCTCGAAGGTAAGACCAGCGTCGACGAAGCCCTGCTGACCGGCGAGGCAACACCCAGACCCAGGGGCCCCGGCGACTCACTTGTTGCCGGTAGCATCAACCTCGATGGTGTCATTCACATGCGGGTCGAAACCACGGGCGGTGATACCACACTCGGCACGATCAGTCGTCTTAGTGAACGCGCACGATACGCGCGCCCGGCGTATGTGCAGCTCGCCGACCGCATCGCGAGCTATATTGTCATTGCCATCCTGGTCGTCGCCGCAGTTGTCGGCACGTACTGGGCGATCGCCGCACCGGAGCGCGCGTTCGTGATCACTTTGTCGGTGCTGGTGGTGACTTGCCCCTGCGCGCTCGCGCTTGCGACGCCGGCCGCTTTCGCGGCCGCCGGTACGCGACTCGCACAGCTGCGTTTGCTCGTGACAGATGGCAACGCGATTGAGATTCTCGCCAGGGCACGCCGCATCCTGTTCGATAAAACAGGTACCGTGACAAAAGGAAGACCCGTCATCGAGCGCGTCGAGATTCTTGATGAGTCATATGACGAGCCGACGTGCAGGAGCATTGCGGCAGCACTCGAATCTGTATCCACACACCCGATTGCCAGGGCGTTCCAGGCCGGTGGCGAGGGACCTGACATTAGCGACCAGCGAGTCGACATCGGCCAGGGCGTGAGTGGTTCGATCGATGGGAAGGAATGGCGCATCGGCAAGGTTGAATATGTCGCGGCTGAAGCCGCTCCCGCAGACACTGCGGCCAGCGTTTACCTAGGCGTCGACGGCCAGGCTGTCGCACGCTTCGACATCGCGGACGAACTTCGAGAACGTGGTGCGGAGACAATAGCGCGCCTTGGCGAGCTCGGCCTTGAGGCTGCGCTGATCAGCGGTGACAGGGAGAGAACCGTTCGCGACGTTGCGGCGCGACTGGGCATCCGCGAGGTTCACGCAGATCGCACGCCCGAGCAAAAACTCGATATCATCCGCAGCATCCAGCAGTCTGGCGAGTCTGTTGTCATGGTCGGTGATGGCATTAACGATGCCCCAGTTCTGGCCGGGGCGGACGCATCGATTGCGCTGGCCCACGGGGCCGAGCTCGCACAAACGAATGCCGACATCATCCTCGTTGGTGAATCCCTGCAGCCTGTTTCCACCGCAATCGAAATCTCCCGTGGTACGCTGCGCGTCGTTCACCAGAACCTTACATGGGCAATCGTTTACAATGCCCTGGCGCTGCCACTGGCGGCATTCGGATACGTGCCGCCCTGGGCTGCCGCCATTGGCATGAGCGCAAGTTCATTGATCGTGGTCCTGAATGCGCTGCGCATCAATCGATTCGGAGCATCATGAACGTTTTGTATGTCCTGATACCGCTCGCACTGCTGCTGCTTGCAGGCGCGGTATGGGCATTTTTCTGGGCCGTCGGCAGCGGCCAGTTCGATGATCTCGATACGCCCGCGATGCGCGTCATCATGGATGACGACACCAAGCCACCCGAGACAAAGAACGAATGACAGAAATGCTGCCGTTGTTGTCGGCTGCGTTGCTGGCCGGACTGCTGGGCAGCGCTCACTGCCTCGGCATGTGTGGCGGCATATCGGGGTTGTTTGCCGTGAACGCTGCCGTCACAACGTTGCGCCAGCAGCTGCCTTTCGCCCTTGTTTACAACCTCGGCCGGATAACGAGCTACGCAGCACTCGGCGTCATCGTCGCATCTGTCGGCAGTGTCATCGTCAAGGCGTCCCCGTCACTTGCGATCGGAATTCGTCTGGTCAGCGGCATTATTATTATTCTCGTTGGTCTGAAGGTTGCCTTCGACCTGCGCCTGCTCAATGTCATTGAACGCATGGGCGGCACACTCTGGTCAAGGATCGCTCCCGCCGCACAAAAGCTCGTTCCGGTCACCAACTTGCCGAAGGCTTTCGGGCTGGGACTCGTCTGGGGCTGGCTACCGTGTGGCCTGGTCTACAGCGTCTTGATGATCGCAGCGACGAGCGCCCTGCCTGTGGCGGGCGCCGCTACGATGGTCGCGTTTGGAATTGGTACCATGCCGGCCATGGTTGCTACCGGCCTGGGAGCCGCGCGCATGTCGGACCTGATGCGCCGCAAGGGCACCCGCATCGGGCTCGGGCTGTTGATCGTGGCAATGGGGTGCGTGACGATCGCCATGCCGGTTTCAAAGCTTTTGTCGATTTCACATATTCGCTCCATGTGAAGCCTACTCGCTGTAGTCGGGTAACCACGCATTGCCGGTAGGACGTCACCCCATTTACATTTTTTCCTATCCTGTAAACACTGGGCCAAGTTCGAAACGCACGATTGCAGGAATTGCGCTTGAACACTATCCGCCCACCGAAAGGCCTGACACCGTCGATCTGTGAAGAAGCACTCGAGAGTTTCAGCAAGTCCGAGGACTCGCTGGCTGAGCTCATCGAGGAGAACCACATCGAAGTTCGGGATTTCATGATCCTGTCATTTGTATGCGACCAGAACGAGCTGACGGTCGACCAGCTCACACGCGTTCTTGGCATGAGCCGGTCGACCATTGTCCACTGTGTCGAGCGCTTGCAGGGGGCCGGACTGATTCACTACGCGCAAGCCGGCGAAACCGCAGAGGCATCGGATCGGGTTGCGCCGACTGCTCCCGGTCGAAAGATAACGGAGCGCATACTCGCCGAGGACTGATGCGGATCAGGCAGTCCCGAACTTCGTCTCGACCTCGATCCCTATATCTTTCAGAAAACCGGTGGGCAATATTCCGCCCGCACAGACAATAACCGCCGTGTTCGGCAGGACTCCAGTCTTGCCGTTCTGTTCGAGTACCACGGAATCCTCGCGTATCTCACGAACATTCGAGCTCATCAATACGCGTAGCTGGCCATTGGCGCTCATCTGCGCGACTTTGTCGCGGTTCTTGGGCTTGGCCCGGGAAAATGCTTCCGAGCGATACGAAATGGTAACGGTTGCACCCGGCTGTTCCGCAATGCTGTGTGCCGCTTCCAGTGCACTGTCACCGCCGCCAACCACGAGGACATGATGTCCCTGGTACTGTTCGGGATCAATGAGCCGGTAGACAACCTTGGACGACTCTTCACCGGGCACGCCAAGCTGGCGGGGCGTGCCGCGCCGGCCTATCGTCAGGAGCACTGTTCGCGTCGTGTATGCCGACTGGTTCGTCTGCACGTCGAACCCACCACCGGCCCTGGGAGTAATCGCAGTAGCGCGTTCGTTATAATTCACCTTGAGGCCGGTGCTGGCCTCGACGCCCTGCCAGAATTCGAGCAGTTTCTCTTTCGTTGTTTCGGTGAACTTCATCTTGCCGACGATGGGAAGCTCGGCAGGCTGCGTCATCACCAGCTTGCCGCGCGGGAAATGTGCGACCGTACCACCGAGCGAGTCCTGCTCGATGGTGACGAAACGAAGTCCGGCCTTCATCGCCCCAAGTGACGAAGCAAAACCGGCCGGGCCTGCGCCTACGATGAAGACGTCGAGCATGTCCCCTTGCCCGATGCCCGGATGCTCACAGACTGATTCGATAGCCTGTCTGCCCTGTTCGACGGCATTGCGAATCAGGCCCATGCCGCCAAGTTCGCCGGCAATAAAAATTCCCGGTACGTTTGTCTCGAAGTTTGGCAGCACTCGAGGAATGTCGATGCCGCGTCTCTCGGTGCCAAAGACAAGCGTAATGGCGTCGGCCGGGCATGCTCTCTCGCACGCGCCGTGGCCAATGCAGTTTGCCGGTCCTACGAGACGAGCCTTGCCGCGAATCATGCCAAGCACAGGATGTGAAGCCTGCTCCGGGCATGCCGCCATGCAGGAACGACAGCCAATACATTTCACCGGATCGATAACCGGGTGCAATGACGGCGGCTCAAGCAGGCTCGCCGCGATGGCCTCCTCGGCGGCCCTGATACTTGCGAGTTCGCGCTGCCGCCGAGAGCGCATGTACCAGAAAAGAATCCCGGCAATCGGAGCAATATAGAGAATAAGTAAAATGGGATTCATGGATTTCTAGTCTGCGAGCCCGTCGGCACGATGAAAAAGGTAGGTTAACACCCCAGTTTTTTCCAAAAAATACACTGATTTTTGTTGCCAGATTGAGACATATGGACGACCACGATTTTTTGCGAGACAGTAGACAGTAATTACTTGACGTCGACCTAATATGCTTGTTGTTCCTTTGTGTTGAACCTTAGTCGACGCGGGTACGCCAAACAACGAACTACGTATCATTCGCTTGGGCAGCCTCTGATACCGAAATACCTTTGAACTGTCGCTCAATGGCGACGGTTTCGACGGAACTTTATGCCCGTGGCGGTCGTGTAATTAAGGAATCTGTATGCCGGGCAGGAAGAAATGAAATCATTGGCACTCATAATAATTTTCAGCGTGTTCGTCATTGCAGCGGGATTGTATTTCGTTGCCGGGAAATCCGATACAACAGGATCACCTGCTGCGCATTCGATGCCTTCTGCAGATAACTCTGCAGGCAAGATGCAACTGGAATCCGTTGACAGCATGGTCGGCGGACTCGAGGAGCGGCTGCGGCAACAGCCCGACGACGGTAAAGGCTGGTTGTTGCTCGCCAAATCCTACCGGCACCTGGGGCGCCTGGATGAGGCGCGCGATGCTTACAAGAAAGCCGAGTCGCTTGGCAGCGGTGACCCTACCGTCGCCGCGCAACTTTTCGGCCTGGAAAGCAATTCAGTCAACGGCGCAATGGAAGCGCGTGTTACGGACATGGAGACGTCGCAATGAACGAGACGGTTATCGATCAGCCGTTTCCGGCACCAAAAGCAACGGCTACCAAAGTCGTTGTGCCGCGGCAGAAAACCAGCGAGCTGCAGTGGTACATATTGCTGACTTTGGTGTGCACGCTCGGCTGGCTATTGCGGGATTACTCGCTCATTGACCCGCAGGCTGGCGTCGGCTACTGGCTGGGCATTATCGGCGGCTCGCTCATGGCGACCCTGCTGCTGTATCCGCTGCGCAAGCGCTTTCGCCTGTTGCATGCAATCGGTCCCACCAAGGTGTGGTTTCGACTGCATATGATATTCGGCCTCGTTGGCCCACTGCTCATTCTTTATCACTGCAACTTTCGTCTTGGCTCGTTCAATAGCCAGGTGGCGTTGTATTGCATGTTGCTGGTCGCAGGGAGCGGCATTGTTGGCCGGCATTTCTATGCCCGAATCCACCGTGGCCTGTATGGCCGCAAGACAAACCTGCAGGAATTGCAGGTGGAACTCGCGGCGTCTGTCCAGAAAAGCCATGGCCTGGTCAAACTGATGCCACGGCTTGTGGCCGAACTGGATGAGCTTGCGACAGATCTGCAAGGCTGCAAGGTCACCCAGTCACTGGGCGTGGGCCGCAGCCTGCGCTGGACATTCACTCACTGGTTCATGCGCCTGCACCTGTTACTACTCGCGCGCCGCGAACTTCGCGCCGCGGCCCGTCAGTCCGAGATCATCGCGAGGGACTACAAGCGAATCCAGGCGACCGCCTCCAGGTATATACGAGACTTTACGAACCTGACCGGCCGCGTCGCGCAGTTTTCATTTTATGAGCGCCTCTTCGCCCTGTGGCATGTGCTGCATCTGCCGATCTTTTTCATGATGGTTCTTTCCGCGCTGGTCCATGTGCTCGCGGTACATATGTATTAGGAAAAACGACGGTAGCAGTATGGCACGGGCAATTCGTCTAACAGGAATCGTGATGCTCGCACTATCCTTCATAGCAACTCGCGCCGATGCCCAGGTCAAGACCCTGATCATGCCTGGTGAGGTCATCGAGGGGCATGCGGAGCTCGAGGCAAACTGCGACAACTGTCATGCGGCTTTCGACAGGTCGAAGCAGCGCGCGCTGTGCCTCGATTGCCACGAGAATATCGCTTTCGATATCGACAACATGTCTGGCTATCACGGCCTGTTCGAGGATGCGCGCTCAGAAACCTGCGCAAACTGTCACACTGACCATGACGGTCGGGACGCCGTGATCGTCATCCTGAATCGACAGCAGTTCGATCATGACTTCACTGACTTTGCGCTGATCGGCCATCACACCGATGCAGACTGCAACAAATGTCATGCGCCGGACACCAAGTTCCGCGATGCAGAGTCCGGGTGCTACTCGTGCCATGTCGAGGACAATGTCCACGAGGAGTCCCTCGGAACGGAATGTGGCGATTGCCACTCACCCACCGGGTGGCTCGATGTCGACTTCGATCATGACACCACTGATTTTCCATTGATCGGTCTGCACCGGGACGTCGAATGCGAGTCTTGCCACGAGGATCAGACGTTCCAGGATACGCCGACCACGTGCTTCGACTGCCACGCAGAGGATGACGTTCACGAGGGACGCAGCGGACAGCAGTGTGAGAACTGCCATAGCCCGACTGGCTGGGACGACACGAGTTTCAACCATGAGCGGGATACCCGATTCGCACTTGACGGCACGCATGCCGAGCTCGCCTGTGGCGATTGCCACAGCGACGACCCGTTTGGCGATCAGCTCGACATGGCTTGCGTGTCATGCCACCTCGAGGACGACAACCATGACGGCCACCTCGGCGGCAAATGCGAAACCTGCCATAACAGCACGGACTGGGCTGACATACTGTTTGATCACAACACTGACACGGATTACGAAATTCACGGCGCACACGAAACACTCGAGTGCGTTGCTTGCCATATCGAGCCCGTGTACGACGTCGCGCTGCAATCGGGCTGCAACTCATGTCATGCAGAGGATGATCCACACTTCGGCACCCAGGGTGCGGAATGCCAGGAATGCCACAACGAGACAGACTGGGCCCTCGATGTATTTTTTGACCATGACCTGACGCGTTTCCCTCTGCTTGGCAAACACCGCGAGCCAGAATGCGATTCCTGCCACGAGACACATGTTTTCGAAGACGCACCAGAGAACTGCGTGGATTGCCACCGGGAAGATGACCCGCACGATGGGCGCTTCGAGGACGATTGCGCATCCTGTCACAACCCGGTCGACTGGCAGCAATGGCAGTTTGACCATGACCTGCAGACCAGCTTCCCGCTCGAAGGCGCACACACGACAGTCGGGTGTAATAACTGTCATCGACAACCGCTAGCGGCCATGTCCCGGCTGGGCGGCCGCTGTGGAGATTGCCACCGTGCTGATGACATCCATGATGGAGAGTTCGGACCGGACTGTGGGCGTTGCCACTCCGCCGACAACTTCCGTGACGTGAGGTCAATCCAATGACACGTGCAGCGAGAAGCCATTCAAGCCTACTGTTAATTGTCGCACTTGCCCTGGTGAGTGTGCTGGTCCCGCAGCAATCACGGGCGCAGGCGACCTTTGATCATTTCAGCACGGGTTTTGAACTCGACGGCGCGCATACACGAGTGACCTGCGAAGCGTGCCACGTTGGCGGAGTATTCGAAACCGCCGATTCAAACTGCGAAAGCTGCCACTCGACGGCCGGGGTCATCCAGGCTACGCAGCAACCACCGGATCACGTGGTTACAACGGGTGCCTGCATTGACTGCCACACGACTTCCGCATGGACACCTGTCACATTCATGGACCACAGCGGAATCACCGGCAGTTGCGCGTCATGCCATGACGGCTTCCAGGCAACCGGCAAACCGCTGGACCATATCGCATCGTCCGACCAGTGCGAGGATTGCCACCAGACAAACGGCTGGGTGCCAGCGTTTTTCGACCACACGGGAATCACCAGTGATTGCGTCGGCTGCCACAACGGTGTTGATGCCCCTGGCAAGCCGCCCACGCACATCCAGTCGACAAATGCCTGCGAAAACTGCCATATCACGACGCAATTCGTGCCGCCGAACGTGGTGGATCATACACAGGTCATCGGTGCCTGCGGCTCGTGTCACAACGGCACGGTCGCGACTGGCAAGGGGCCGACACACATCACCAGCGGCGATACGTGCGATGACTGCCATACGACCAGCGGATGGGTGCCGGCCAACTTCGATCACGTCAACATCACTGGCAATTGTGTCAGCTGCCACAATGGCACGACCGCAATTGGCAAAAACCCGACACACGTCCCGACCAGCGACCTTTGCGAAGCCTGCCACAACAGTGTTGTCTTCGCGCCGGCAGACCGGGTCGATCACACGCAGGTTATTGGCGCCTGCGGCTCCTGCCACAATAACCGAAACATGCGATGACTGCCACAACACCGAGTTTTTGCACCGGCCGACCGCGTTGACCATACGCAGGTCGTCGGTACGTGTGGCTCCTGCCACAACGGCACCGTCGCCCAGGGCAAGGACGCCGACCACATCAACAGCAGTGACAACTGCGATGACTGCCATACGACGACGGGCTGGGTCCCGGCGAATGTCGACCACACCAACTTCAGCGGCGACTGTTTCAGCTGCCACAATGGCACCGATGCAACCGGCAAGACCCCGACACATATTCAGACCACGAACATTTGTGAGGACTGCCATAACGTTACGGCCTTCGCGCCCGCCGATCAGGTGGACCACACTCAAGTTGTCGGCACTTGCAACTCCTGCCACAACGGCACGATTGCCGAAGGGAAAAACCCGACGCACATCGTCAGCGGCGATGCTTGCGATGACTGCCACATGACGACCGGCTGGATTCCGGCCAACTTCGCTCATACCGATATCGTTGACAACTGTTTCAGCTGCCATAACGGTGCAGATGCCACGGGCAAGAACGCAACACATATCCAGACCAGCAATATCTGCGAGGACTGTCACAACAGCGTGACTTTCGCGCCGGCCGACCAGGTCGACCATACCCAGGTGATAGGTACTTGCGGCTCCTGTCACGATGGAACGATAGCAACCGGCAAGAATCCTGGACACATCAATACGTCCGACAGCTGTGGCGACTGCCATAACACGGCCATGTTCACACCGGCCGACCGCGTTGACCATACACAGGTCGTCGGCATCTGCAGTTCATGTCACAACGGTACAACGGCAACTGGAAAGCATCCGACACATATCACGAGCGGCGACACGTGCGACGACTGCCACACAACGACGGGCTGGATACCGGCGAATTTCGAGCACACGAATATCACCGGCGATTGCTTTAGCTGCCACAACGGTACCGAGGCGATCGGCAAGAACCCGACGCATATCCAAACGACCAATATCTGCGAGGACTGCCACAACACGGTCGTATTCACGCCGGCAGACTGGGTAGATCACAGCCAGGTCATCGGCACCTGTAACTCGTGTCACAACGGTACGATTGCCGAGGGTAAGAATCCCGGCCACATTAACAGTGGCGACAACTGCGATGATTGCCATACGACTTTGGGGTGGATTCCCGCGACGTTCGATCACACGAACATCGTCGACAACTGCTTCAGTTGCCACAATGGTACCGATGCGACCGGCAAGCATCCGACGCATATCCAGACGACGAATATCTGCGAAGACTGTCACAACAACGTGACATTCGTACCGGCCGACCAGGTGGATCACACACAGGTTATCGGCACCTGTAGCTCATGCCACAACGGCACGGTGGCTCAAGGCAAGAACCCGACGCATATCATCAGCGGCGATAATTGCGATGACTGCCACACGACCATGGGATGGATTCCCGCGACGTTTGACCACACGAACATCGTCGACAACTGCTTCAGTTGCCACAATGGTACTGATGCGACCGGCAAACATCCGACGCACATCCAGACCACGAATTTCTGCGAGGATTGCCATAACAATGTGACGTTTGCGCCTGCCGACCGGGTCGACCATATGCAGGTCATTGGCACATGCGGATCCTGCCATGACGGCACGATTGCAACCGGTAAGGGTCCAGGGCATATCACGAGCGGCAACAACTGTGACGACTGTCATACGACGGCGGGCTGGATCCCGGCGAACTTCGATCACGGCAACATCGT
>JARRLQ010000028.1:38296-40102 GCA_037386905.1 Woeseiaceae bacterium | reverse complement strand
TTGACAACAACAGCCTGTCTCGCGCCAGTTCGTAGTTGCCGTTGCGAAGGTAGCGGGCGCCCAACTGGTAATTCAGTTCGGCTGCGTCACCCTCGTCGGCGTCGGGATTCGCCGCGTTCGTCGTGGTGGTCGTCGTCACACACCCCGCCAGCAAAAGGCTGGCCACCAGTACAGCTATCAGAAAATCGCTCTTTTTCATGCTGTCGCCGTCCTTTTCCGCTTTTCGCTCAGTCGATTCCGCACCCGGTCGCTCACTCTACCAGCCAATTGGCCGCATGCCGCATCGATATCTTCGCCACGCGTCTTGCGTGTTGTCGCCACGAGGCCGCGCTCGCGCAGGCGATTCTGGAAGCGCATGATCGTATCGGCCGGGGAACGCTTGAATTCGTTGCCGACAAACGGGTTGAACGGGATCAGGTTCACCTTGGCCGGTTTGCCCTTCAGCAGGGCAAACAGCTCGTCAGCGTGCTTGATGCTGTCGTTCACACCATCGAGCATGACGTATTCAAACGTGATAAAGCGATTTGCGCGCTTTTCTGCATACCGCCAGCAGGCGTCGAGCAGGTTGCGGATCGGATGCATCTTGTTGATTGGAACCAGGCGGTCGCGCAAATCGTTATTCGGGGCATGCAGGGATACCGCCAGCGATACGTTGCATTCGTCTCCGAGGCGGTCGATGGTCGGGACCAACCCGCTCGTGCTTACCGTGACACGGCGATGCGAAATGCCGTACGCCAGGTCATTTGTGAGTACCTCTATTGCGGGAACGACGTTGCGATAGTTGGCCAGCGGCTCGCCCATACCCATGAACACGACGTTGGTCACAGCGAAGTCAGCCGCATCGTTGTCGCGGCGCGGCAATACCTGGTTTGCATGCCATACCTGGCCAATGATCTCGGCTGCGCTCAGGTTGCGGTTGAATCCCTGTGCGCCAGTTGCGCAAAACGCGCAGTCGAGCGCACACCCGACCTGCGACGAGATGCACAAGGTACCGCGCTCCGGCTCGGGGATGAAAACAGCTTCGACAGCCTGGCCGAAGCCGCTTTCGAACAACCACTTGATGGTGCCGTCCGACGCATCGTGTTGCGCAATCACTTGCGGCACCTCGATCGTCGTCTCGTCCCTGAGTTTTTGCCGCAAGGACTTCGACAGGTCGGTCATCTCGTCGAAATCGGTGACACCGCGCTGGTAAACCCAGCGCATCAACTGGCGTGCATGAAACGGCTTTTCGCCAAGCTCGGCGAACAGCGACTCGAGCGCGCCTTGCGGCATGCCGAGCAGGTTTATGACGTCAGCCGACATTCAAGCCTCAGCGAGTTCTCGGGCAAATGCCGTCGTCACCGAAGAAAAACGCAATCTCGACGGCCGCCGTATCCGGGCCGTCCGAACCGTGGACGACGTTCTCTTCGATGCTCGCCGCGAAATCGGCGCGAATTGTGCCCGGGTCGGCATCGGCCGGGTTGGTGGCGCCCATGATCTCGCGATTTTTCGCAATCGCGTCCTCGCCCTGCAGCGCCTGCACCATGACAGGGCCCGAAGTCATGTAGCTGACCAGGTCGTTGAAGAACGGCCGCTCCTTGTGGACAGCATAGAATCCCTCGGCTTGTTCCTGGGTCAAATGCATCATCCGTGCTGCCACGATCTCCAGCCCTGCCTTTTCGAAGCGGCTGTAGATTTCGCCAATCAGGTTCTTTTGCACGCCATCCGGCTTGATGATGGAGAGCGTTTGCTCAGCGGCCATACTTAATTCCTTTTGTTGGAGCGGCCCATGGCCGCGGTTTGTCCGGGGTCAGAGCCCTTTTCGCG
>JARRLQ010000028.1:28557-38274 GCA_037386905.1 Woeseiaceae bacterium | reverse complement strand
GCCCTTTTCGCGAGAAGGGCTCTGACCCCATCACGAACAGGCGTAAACGGTTAATTTTAATTCAGAATGCGCTAGATATTGAAGCTTTCGCCACAGCCGCATTCGCCAGTGACATTGGGGTTTTTGAAGCTGAATGCCTCGTTCAGGCCGTTCTTGACGAAATCGACCTCGGTGCCATCGATCAGCTTCAGGGCCTCCTCGTCAACGACAATCTTGACGCCCCGGTCCATGAATACGACGTCGTCGCCTTCGACGGAATCCGCGTAATTGATGACGTACGAATAGCCCGAGCAGCCGGTAGCCTTGACGCCGACCCTGAGGCCGATGCCTCCGCCACGTTTCTCGAGATATGTGCTCACGCGCTGCGCAGCAGCTTCCGTCAACGAAATTGCCATGCTTCAGTCTTCTTCAGTATCTGGTTTCGAAGCCCCGCATGCGGCGTTCCCAAGCGACCGCACTGCGTCTTCAAGGACGAGTATACGTCCAGTCTTCTCCACGGGTACAGCGAGACTTTTCATAAGGTCGGACGACGAGAATTCAAGCAGGTCGGCCGCCGGCCGGCCCTCGAAGTCGGCACAGAAGGCCTCTGCCGCGGCAATGACGTGTGGGCAGGCCCAGGCCTGGAAGCGCAGCTTGCTAACGATGCCACCTTCGAGCTCGGCATACAGCCGGATGCGCACGCCCTGGTCGTCGACGTGGGCAGTGACGGCCCCGTCGATCGCACCCGCGTGGGCCGGCTGCGCAAACAGATCGCGAACCAGCTCGCTGTATGGGTCGTCGTTCATGCGGCCTGCCCTGGCGCCAGGCGGTGTAACCTGGTGATGCCATCCCGGTAGAGGCGAATGGCGGTGTCGACTTCAGCCTCGGTGGTTGGTCGGCCAAAGCTGAAGCGAATCGCGCTTTGCGCCAGCTCGTCGCTGCGACCGAGGGCGCGCAGGACATAGGACGGCTCCTGGGTCTTCGAGTTGCACGCTGAGCCGGTCGCGACGCACAGGGGCTCGAGTGCGAGTAACAGGCTCTCCCCTTCGATGTCCTCGACGCTGACATTGAGAATGCCAGGGAATGAATGCTCCAGAGAGCCATTGATCATGACACCGGGCACATCCTTGATGCCGGCCCAGAAGCGCTCGCGAAGCGCGGACAGGTGCGTCAGGTCGGCGTTCATACGCGAGGCAGCGAGTTGGGCTGTCGCGCCAAAGCCGACGATCTGCTGTGTCGGCAGCGTGCCAGGCCGCAGGCGCCGTTGTTGGCCACCGCCAAACAGCAAGGGCTCGACATGTACGCCCTTTCGCTCGGCGATGTATAACGCCCCGATGCCTTTCGGCCCGTAGAATTTGTGCGCCGTCATCGACATCAGGTCGACAGGGAGTTCCGACAGGTCGATGGGCAGCTTGCCGCAGGACTGCGCCGCATCGACATGGAAGATGATGTCCCGTTCACGGCATTGCTCCCCGATGGCGGCAATGTCCTGGATGGTCCCGGTTTCATTATTGACGTGCATGACCGACACGAACTGTGTGTCGTCGCGCAGCGCGCCGCTCAGCGTATCGATATTCAGCCGGCCGTCGGGCTCCGCATCGAGCCACGTGACATCGAAGCCCTGCTTCGCAAGTTGGCTAAACGGATCGGTGACGGCCTTGTGCTCGGTACGCATCGTGACGATGTGCCTGCCGCGGTCACTGCGGTAGTGCGCCGCACCGAAAATCGCAAGGTTATCCGACTCCGTGGCGCCGGATGTCCACACGAGGCGGTCCGGGTTCGTGTTCAGCAGGCTGGCGGCCTGTTCGGCCGCACGGGCGATCATTTCTACACTCTCCCGCCCCGCGCTGTGCGTGGACGACGGGTTGGCGTAGTTGCCCTGCACAGTCATTGCAGCCGTCATTGCCTCGAGCACGCCGGGATCAACCGGCGTGGATGCGGCGTAATCGAGATAGACCATCGGCTCACTCACGAGGCTTCCCCTTGCGGTCCACTGCGGTCAGGATGCCGCGCAGGATATTGACCTCGTTCTGGTCCGGCCGCGCGCGAACAAACAGGCGCCGCAAACGGCGCATCAGGTGGCGCGGGTTGTCCGGGTCGAGGAAGCGGATGTCCCTGAGCACGTTTTCCAGGTGCTCGTAGAAATGCTCCATGTCCTCGTTGGTCGCGAGCGGAGCGTCCGGCTCGTACTCAGGCTGTTCATGGTCGATGCCCGCCATGCGCAACTCGTAAGTCAGCACCTGCACGGCCATGCCGAGGTTGAGTGAGGCGAAATTCGGGTCGGTCGGTATTGTCAGCAACGCATCGCAAAGATCGAGGTGCTCGTTGGTCAGGCCATACTTCTCCGGGCCGAACACGGCGGCAACCGGCCCTGCCTGGCTCTCTTTGAGCAGGCGAGCGGCACACTCACGCGGCTCGAGTGTTGGCCAGTTGATTGTTCGAGAGCGTGCGCTGGCGCCAACCGTGTAAACACAGTCGCTGACCGCATCGGCCAGGGAGTCGTAGACAACCGTGTTCTTGAGGACGTCGACGGCGCCCGATGCTCGCGCCGTGGCATCCTTGTGCGGAAAGTGCCGCGGCTCGACCAGCGCGAGATCGGACAAACCCATATTCTTCATCGCGCGCGCGACAGCGCCGATGTTCCCGGGGTGGGTCGTTCCTACGAGTACGATTCTTGCCGACATTACGCTATTCTAGCGCCGCGGCCCGCCGTGGCCGAGTTCTTTCACACTGACGGACTCGTTTTATGCACGCACTACTGAATGTCGCGGTAATGTCGGCCCGGCGCGCCGGATCCGTTCTCATCAAGAAAATGAGAAGTCTCGAGAAACTCGATGTCGAGAAAAAAGGCCATAACGATTTCGTCAGTGAAGCGGATGTCGCGGCCGAGCAAACCGCCATCGACTGCATCCACAAGCACTATCCGGACCATGCCATCCTTGCTGAAGAAAGCGGTGTGCAAGGCGAGTCCGATACCATCTGGATCATCGACCCACTCGACGGCACAATCAATTTCCTGCACAGCTTCCCGGTCTTTGCCGTGTCTATCGGCGTGCAGGTCAACGGCCGCATGGAGCATGGCGTTGTTTATGACCCCTTGCGCCAGGAGCTCTTTACCGCGTCACGTGGCCAGGGCGCGCAGCTCGATGGCCGCAAAATTCGTGTCAGTGGCCGCAAACACGTCGAACAGGCTTTGGTCGGGACAGGCTTTCCCTTCCGCCAGGCTGACAAGGACATACAGCCCTACCTGGACATGCTCGGCAAGGTTTTGCGCAATACGTCGGGCGTACGGCGTCCCGGTGCTGCTGCACTGGATTTGTGCTACGTGGCGGCGGGAAGGCTGGATGCGTTCTGGGAGACCGGGCTGTCACCATGGGACATGGCAGCCGGCAGCCTGATTATCAGGGAGGCGGGCGGCATCGTCAGCGGCCTCGACGGCAGCGAAAACTTCCTCGAAACCGGCCACATGCTGTGCGGCACACCGAAGATCTATGCCGGCCTCGCCAGGCTCTGCTCCGCGGAGATCTCGAAACTCGTGTCATAGGAGCCCGCCCTGGCGGGCGATCCGTCATCGCGAGCTGGCGCACCAGGAACAATTGCCAATAACGCGATGATCAGGTGCGCCAGACCGATAGGATGATGTAGCGAGTGTTCCATTGTAAGACTTGCTCATCGTCTGTTCGTCAATGCGTCTATGGTGCGGGAAGCGTTCATCAAACATCTGCTTTGGGTCAGTAGAGGTTGCCCGCAAGAGCGGGCTTCTACCTGATCAGGGCTGGTTTTTGAAACAATCCAGCTCTTCTATCTCTGCGGTATGGACTTGCTCCGATCCTTCGGACGAAACAATTTCCGGGGTCTTTCTTCCGAAATTGACCAGCAATGCGTCCACCTCAGCCGGTGAAACTTCCCTTATCGACGACACCCTGAACCTGTCGTTGCCACAAGACCTCGTGTAAACGATCAGCTCTGCTCCACGGCAGATTTCTTCTCCCAAAGAGTAGAACTGAAGCGTAGAGTAGTTGTTCAGTTGGCGGGCCCTGGTCGACAATTTTACGCGGTAGTCGCCGCTGCCTCGCGTCGAGACGATCAGGTTCTGTTCGTCCAGCACTACAACGTCCCGAACGGTCGACGCAAAGAAGCAAGCCTTGCCCCCGCCTGTCACCGGGTCGCCGGCGCTCTCGTAGTTGTCGCCAGTGGACACACATCCGAGCAAGCCACATAAACAGGCAATGAGGATTGGTTGCCCTGACAACCATTTGTCAGTCATCAGCATTCCTGACCAAGCCAGGCTTTCGCCTTACCGCTCAGTCAGTATCCAGCGATGATGCAAATCCCGTCAATTCTGGGATTTACGTAGGGAATCAGGGCAAGTCGTCGATCAGGTCCGGGTCTTTGACCGGCTCGATCAGATCCTGTGCATTCACGCCCAGCAACAGTGCGGTAGCACTGGCCGTGTAGATCGACGAGTAAGTACCAACAACGATACCGACGATCAGCGCGATCGAGAACGGCGCGATGGATTCGCCACCGAAGACAAGCAATGCGACCAGCACGAGCAACGTCGTCAGGCCCGTAATCAAGGTGCGCGCCAGCATCTCGTTGATCGAGGTGTTCATCGAATCCTCGGCTTCGACACCACGCAGCTTGAAGAAGTTTTCCCTGATTCGGTCGAACGCGACGACGGTGTCATTGAGCGAGTAGCCGATCACGGCCAGCACGGCGGCAACGACGGTCAGGTCAAATGGCAGCTTGAAGACGGCAAAAAATCCGACCGTTACGATGACGTCGTGAATCAGCGCCGCAACAGCGCCCGCCGCGAACTTCCACTGGAAGCGGATCATCACGTAGACGAAGATCAGGATCAGCGCAAAAATCATCGCCAGCCCACCGCGCTCGGTCAGTTCCTCGCCAACCTGGGGACTGACAAATTCGACACGCCTCAAGTCGACACCCGACGTTCCTTGAGCAACGGTTTCGCGCAGACTTTCACGCAACTCATCCGGCTCGGTGCCTTCCTGCGGCGGTAATCGGACGAGCACGTCGGAATCCGATCCGAACAACTGCACTTGCGCATCGTCATATCCGGCGTTCGCAAGGTTTGAGCGAATATTTTCGAGATTCGCCGGCTGCTCGTAACCTACTTCGAGCAGGATGCCGCCCGTGAAGTCGATACCGAACTGCAAGCCCTCGCGCCCCAGTTCTATCAGTGACACGATGACGATCAATGCCGAGATCAGCAGCGCCGCCCTGCGCCGCTTCAGGCCCATGAAATTGATGTTGGTCTTTTGCTTGATCAGTCGCATGGCCGGGTTCCTAGACGGGCAGTGTCGACAGCTTGCGGCCACCGAACACCAGGTTGACGATTGCGCGCGTTCCCACGATCGCCGTGAACATCGACGTAAGGATGCCGATCATCAGCGTGATGGCGAATCCTTTGATAGGTCCGGTGCCCAACGCAAGCAATACGATCGCGGCGATCAGCGTTGTGATATTGGCATCGGCGATTGACGACAACGCTTTCTCGTATCCCGAGTGAATGGCCGTCTGCGCAGACGCGCCGTCCCTCAGCTCCTCTCGTATTCGCTCGAATATGAGAACGTTGGCATCGACCGCCATACCGACTGTCAGGACGATGCCGGCAATACCAGGCAAGGTCAGCGATGCGCCAAGCATCGACAGCACCGCAACGATAAAGACCAGGTTCGACAGCAACGCAACGTTTGCGATCATGCCAAACCAGCGGTAGTACACCGCCATAAAGACAATCACGGCAAGGAAGCCTATCTGGATCGCCAGGAAGCCGCGATCGATGTTGTCCTGGCCAAGGCTTGGTCCGATCGTACGCTCATCAACCTTGTATACCGGCGCCGCCAGTGCACCGGCGCGCAACAGGATCGCAAGGTCCTGGCCTTCTTTCGGTGTTATCCCGGTTATCTGGAACTTGTTCTTGAACACGCCGCGAATCGTCGCCGTGTTGATGATCTCTTCCTTCTTGGTACGGACCTGCACGGTCTCGCCGTTGCGGACGATCTCGTTGGTCTCCCACTCGATAAACAAGGTCGACATCGGCTTGCCAACGTTCTCGAGGGTCGTCGCCAGCATTCGCTCGCCACCTGCAGAATCGAGCGTGATATCGACAGCGGGTTGGCCGTCGCCCGTGTAGGTGAAGGCGGCGTTAACAATTTCGTCGCCCGACGCAACGACTTCGCGCTTCAGTACCTGCGATCGCACGCCGGCTCGCCCCGGGTACTGCCGCGAACCGGGCAGGTCACCTGCCTGGTCGACAAGCCGAAACTCCAGCGTCGCTGTCGCTGTCAGGATCGATTCAAGCTCGTTGGGATCCTGGACTCCGGGCAGCTGCACGACGATACGGTCCACTCCCTGCCGCTGCACGAGCGGCTCCGCGACACCGAGCTGGTCGACACGACTGCGCAGTGTCGTCATATTCTGCTCGATCGCGAAATCCTGCCGCTCCTTGATCTGTATTTCGGACATGCGCAGGACCAGCGACCTGCCATCGGCGCCGTCGGCGCTGATCAGCTCTTCGGCGGCCCTGGCAACCACCGGTCGCGCAGCCTCGAGGTCTTCGGCAGTTCTGAAACGCACGGTAATAATGCCGTTGTTGAGACTTACCTGGCGACTGATTCGTTCGTCGACCAGCGCACCGTAAATTGCCTCTTCGTATCCACGTAGCCGGTTGTTGATTGCCGTTTCCATATCAACTTCGAGCAGAACGTAGACACCGCCGCGAAGGTCGAGACCCAGGCTCATCGGATCCAGGCCAAGGCTGCGAACCCACTCCGGCAGGCGCGGCGCGAGCGTCAGCGCGACATTCGTGTTCTGTCCGTAGCGCGCCCGCAAGCGATCGGCGGCTGTCTGTTGCTCTTCCTCGTCATGAAAGCGAATGACCGCGCGTTCATCCTTGACGAAGAACGCTTCCGGCGTAATTCCGACGCCGTCCAGCGTACGAACGAAGCTCTCGAGCTGCTGCTCGGTGATTGCCTGGTCGTCCTGGTCGGCCAGCTGCACCGCGGGTGCGCTGCCGTAAATATTTGGCAACGCGAGCAAGATGCCCGTCACCAGGACGATGAGCACCAGGGTGTTTAGCCAGGCCGGGTACTTGTTCACGGGCTACGCGTTCTCGAACGTGTCTTTGGGCACGACCGATGCAACACTGGATTTCTGGATCTTGATCTCGGTGTTCTCGGCGATTTTCACGATCGCATAGTGATCGCTGACACCCGTGATGATGCCGAGGATGCCGCCTGTCGTCAGAATCTCATCGCCGACCTTCAGGGCGGCAACCAGGTTGGCATGCTCTTTCTGTCGTTTCTGTTGCGGCCGAATCATCATGAAATACATCAGCGCGATAAAGACGACCATGATAATGATCGGGGTCATACCTCCGCCTTGCGGCGCGGCGCCCTGTGCGTGAGCACTTTGAATTAAAAAGTCCATAAGTCTTTGTCTTTGTTGGTTGGGCTGTCGGGGAGCCCCGAAAAATCAGCGCGGTATTATGGCACAGAGCAACGGAAATAAGGGCTCGATTCGCGATCGCAAGCCCGGCGCCGCAAAAAATCTGTTCAGCGATATGTTTCGCGCAGCGCAGCAACAAATGTCGGCAGCGTGCCGTCCTTGATGGCGCCCCTGAGGCTATCCATAAGCTTCTGATAATAATAGAGATTATGAAGTGTCGCGAGGCGTGGGCCGAGGATCTCGCCGCATTTTTCGAGGTGCCGCAGGTAGGCGAGGCTGTAGTTCTCGCAGGTGTAGCAAGCGCAGTCCGGGTCCGGCGGCGACGTGTCGTCAGCATAGCGAGCGTGCCTGAACTTGACGTTGCCACGCGAAGTGAACAGCTGGCCGTTACGCGCATGTCGGGTCGGAATGACACAGTCGAACATGTCGACACCTCGTGACACGGCCTCGGCTATATCGACGGGCGTGCCGACACCCATCAAGTAGCGAGGCGCGTTGCCGGGCATTTTCGGAACCAGTGTATCGAGCACGGCGTTTCGTTCTTCCTCGGGCTCACCGACGGCCAGGCCGCCTATCGCGTATCCATCAAAACCAATTTCCTGCAGGCCGGCGAGCGATGCCTCGCGCAAGTTGTCGTAGATGCCGCCCTGCACGATGCCGAACAGTGCCTCACCGCGTTCCGGGTCGACATCCCGGAGTTCGTCAAAGCGAGACCGGCATCTCTTCGCCCAGCGCAACGACAATTCCATCGACTCACGCGCGTCGGTTTCGCTCGCCGGATACGGCGTGCATTCGTCGAAAATCATCGTCACATCGGAATTGAGATCATGCTGCACTTCCATTGATCTTTCAGGCGTCAGGAATACCTCGTCACCATTGACCGGCGACTGGAAGCGCACGCCCTCCTCGCTAACCTTGCGCATCGCTGCCAGTGAGAACACCTGGAAGCCGCCCGAGTCAGTGAGGATCGGCCCTTTCCAGTTCATGAACTCGTGCAAGCCGCCATGCTTGCGAATGATCTCCGTGCCCGGCCGGAGCATGAGATGAAACGTATTGCCGAGAATGATGTCGGCGCCTGAGTCCGCCACTTCCTCCGGCGTCACGCTTTTCACCGTGCCGTACGTGCCGACCGGCATGAATGCCGGCGTGCGGACGACGCCGCGCGCAAACGTCAGCTCACCGCAACGGGCCTTGTCACGTTGTTCATTGACCGAAAACTTCATTGCCCTGGATCCGGAGTCAGGAACATCGAATCACCGTAACTGAAGAAGCGGTAGTTCGCGGCCACGGCATGCCTGTAGGCCTCGAGTATGCGCTCGGTGCCGGCAAACGCTGCCACGAGCATCAGTAGCGATGACTGCGGCAAATGAAAGTTCGTGAGCATGGCGTCGATCGTACGAAATTTGTAGCCAGGCCGGATAAAAAGTTCGGTCTCGCCGCTGAAAGGCTGCAGCTCGCTGTCTCGTGCCGCCGTTTCCAGCGCCCTGACCGAGGTTGTCCCGACCGCGATCACTCGCCCGCCTCTCTCCTTTGCCCGGCGCACGGACTCGCAACACGCATCGTCCACGATCAGGCGCTCACTATGGAGCCGGTTCGCTTCGATGTCTTCGTGTCGCAGCGCCTGGAATGTGCCCGCCCCGACATGCAGTGTGACGAACGCATGGCTAACGCCTTGTGCACGCGTTTCTTCGAGCATGGCCTCGTCGAAGTGCAGTCCAGCCGTAGGTGCTGCAACGGCCCCGGGATCCCGCGCATAGACGGTTTGGTAGCGCTCGTCGTCGGCTGACTCGGCGTCCCGATCGAGGTATGGCGGCAACGGCACCTCCCCGAACTGCTCCAGGAACGGCATCACCGGCACCGAGAAAGTCAGTGCGTAGAATTCGCCCTGGCGGCCGCCGACCACGGCACTGACATTGCCTGCCAGCTGTAGCCGCATACCTGGCTTTGGAGATTTGCTGGCGCGCACTTGTGCAAGCGCACTGTCCTCGCCCTCGATGCGCTCGATAAGAATTTCGCATTTGCCGCCGGTTTCCTTGCGCCCGTGAAGGCGCGCGTGGATCACGCGCGTGTCGTTGAACACCAGCAGGTCGCCTTCCCGCAGCAGGGACGGCAGTTCAGCAAACTGCCTGTCATGCATGCCATTGCTGACTTCAAGCAAGCGGCTTGCACGGCGCTCCCCGGTCGGATAGCGCGCAATCAGTTCGTCGGGCCACGCATAGTTGAAGTCACTAATCTGCATGGGCGCGCATGGTAGCAAAGCAG
>JARRLQ010000028.1:0-28520 GCA_037386905.1 Woeseiaceae bacterium | reverse complement strand
CGGGGTAGAAAAAGCCGATCAGGTCTTTTCGCTAGGCGGCTTCGGCGCCGGGGCCGGGACCGGAGCGACAGCAGGTCGTGGCGCCGGTGCCGGCGCCCAGATCATGCCGCTGCGGTCATCCGGAATCGCAACCTCGAGCGTGCGCTTTTTCTTGTCACGCAGAATGTGCAGCTCGAGGCTTTCGCCCGGCTGGTAAGAGCCCAGGATGCGCAACGCATGCCGCACGGACTCCGGCTCACGCCCGTCAATGCTGACGATGACATCGCCATCTTCGAGCTGCAGCGCATCGGATGACGGCGCACTGATGACAAGAACGCCCGAATCCGCGCCGAAGTACTTGCCGAGGCCTTCGCTCAGCTCGGCCAGTTCCATGTCGGCCCAGACGTTGCCCGGCCAGGCGAAGGTGAAGCTGTTGCCAAATTTCTCAACGGTTTTCGGCTCGATGTGAATTTCCGGAACTGCCGGCATGCTGAAGTCCCGTGGCATGCCGCCATACGCGAAGGCGCGCATCTCGACGGGCCTCGGCTCAACCTCGACCGTCCCGACTTTGCCGTCACGCATGTACTCGACTTCCAGGATGTCGCCTTCCTCGACGCCCTCCATGAAATCGAGGACCAGGCGATTGGCTTCGCCGGCGGAATCGGCTGCCATTGAGTCGCCATTGATGCCGGTAATGATATCGCCTGCGCGCAGGCCGGCGTCGTCAGCGGCACTGCCCGGTGATACTGCGACGATCTTGACTCCCTCAACGGGTCCGTCCGGATTCGCGGCATCGATGTTGACGCCCAATCGAGGCTTGCCGTCGGCAATGATCTCGAAACGGCGCACCATCTCTTCGATCTGCGGCAAGCGGTCCTGGGTAAGCTCGGCAATTTCGCGGGCCGCTTCGGCCATACGTTGTTCAGCCTCCTCGAGCCTGCGCGCAGTCTCGGCCTCGCGGGACTCGGCCCTGGCCTCCGCGGCCTGTGCAGCGGCAGCAGCCTGCGCCTCAGCGCGCTCGGCCTCTTCCTGGGATTGCGCAGCAACTTGTCCTGCAAGCAACAGGATCGCTGCGGCAGAAATAATAATTCGGGTGTACTTCATGGTGTTTCTCCTGTCGGGGCTGAAGCCCCTCCTACACGGTCTTGCAACCTCTCACTTAGTAGCCCGTGCGTTGCGCCTGCGCATAGCGCAACCCGACGAGCAATTTCATCAACCTGACGCGCTCGCGCCAGAAAATTTCCCTGTCCTCTTCCGTCATTATTATCGACGGATCATTGAGCTGGTAGTCGATCGCCGCAATGCGGTTCTCGATTTGGTTAATCGTTGCGATCGTGCCGGCCTTGCCGACACTCGGCTGCTCGGGCATGGCCCGCAGATCAGCCTCCAGCTGACGTGACTGCACCATCAGCGCATCCAGGGCGTTGACGGAAGCCGCGTTGCTGGGCTGCGTGTCTGCAGCCGGCTGCGTGATTGACGCCTGATCGGGTTCGTTCATCAACATAGGGACCATCAGTGCAACAAGGGCAACAGCCGCTGCAAGCCCAAGCCCGCCATTCCACGTCAACGGTCGGCGCATTACGCCTGTCCTGACCAGGCCCTCGGCCTCGGCCTGCTCACGAATCCGCTGCCAGACGGCGCGCGGCGGCATGATGTCCGGCAACCCCCTGAGTTCCTGCTGCAGCAGGTCGCGTTCATCCGCGGTCAATCCACAAATCATCTCTTTACCCTTCTTGTCTTGCGACATCGTCAGCAACCTCTCAGTGCTGCGTTATCACTGCGAACTTCGTCTTCCGGTACGGAAAGCAAGGGCCGCAGTCGTTGGTAAGCCCTGGATAGCTGCGACTTGGAAAAACTCTCAGTCTTGCCCATCAGCTCCGCTATCTCCTTGTGTGTAAATCCTTCGACATCGTGCAGCCACACTACTGCGCGACTCGTGTCCGGCAGGTTCGCCAGCGCCGAATCCAGGTCCAGCGCAACATCCGGCTGGCTTGGCACCCCGTGGTGCGATGCATCCCCGGGCGTCACTTCGTGCCAGTTGTCACCGAGCGCCTGACCGCGTGCCGTCCATGCCGAGCGCAGGTACATCAGCGCCTTCGATACGGCGATGCGGCGGATCCAGCTGCCCAACGCGGCCTCACCCCGGAACCTGGCAATCGACCGCATGATCTCGATGAACGTCTCCTGCACGAGGTCTTCCGCCTGTGCCGGCGACTTCGTAAAGCGCAGGCAAATGGAATACACAGGCGCCGAAAACGCTCGATAGATGATCTCGTGGGCGCGCGCGTCGCCACGTGCCGCCCGCTTGACGATCGCCGGGTCTACCTGGATGTCAGCAAACTTGCTCATATCTCGGAATATTAGATGCCCATTGCCAAAAAAACGTCGCAAGCGGTAAAACTATTTTCGCCTCTGGCGGCAAAGCCTTGCCACGCATATACTTGCGTCCCCGTGCCGGGGTGGCGGAACTGGTAGACGCGCCGGATTCAAAATCCGGTTTCCGAAAGGAAGTGAGGGTTCGATTCCCTCCTCCGGCACCATATCTTTTTTATGATCCTGCAAATGAAATACTGCTCTCAGTGCGGACATACGGTATCCCGCAAGCAACCGGATGGGGACACCCATGAGCGCTGGGTCTGTGATGACTGTGGGTTCATTCACTACCAAAACCCCATCCCCGTCGTCGGATGCGTACCTGAGCGCGCCGGCAAAATCCTGCTATGCAAGCGCGCCATCGAGCCGCGCTACGGCTACTGGACTGTGCCGGCAGGGTTCCTTGAGCTCGGTGAGTCGACGGTACAGGGCGCTATGCGCGAGACGCGCGAAGAGGCGTGTGCCGAAGTCGAGATCGGCCACCTGTTCGCGGTCGTCGATGTCATTGATGCCGGGCAGGTGCACTTCTTCTATACGGCGAAGCTGGTCGGTGACTTCAGCCCGGGTGAAGAGAGCCTCGAGGTCAGGATGTTCGCCGAAGATGAAGTTCCCTGGGATGAGATCGCGTTCCATAGCGGTCACTATGCACTAAAGATGTACTTCCAGGACCGCGGCGAGAACAACGGCACGCATATTCACGAACTGCGGCGCGCGAAGTCGTAGGAGCCCGCCTGTAGGAGCCCGCCCCAGCGGGCGACCCGCCCCGTCATTGCGAGCCCGCAGGCCGACAAAATAGGTATGTCCACCTACGGCAGGTTGGCCTGCAGGGGCCTAAACTGATTGCATGACGATTGAGTTCGCAAACGCGGACCTGATCGAAGGACTGCTCAGTCCCGCTGCATATCCGCACGAGGTCGGTGAGGTCGAACTCGTCGAAACACACATCTCCTGGGTGCTGCTTACCGGCGAGTACGCATACAAGATCAAGAAGCCGGTCGATTTCGGGTTTCTTGACTTCACGACGCTCGCAAAACGGCGCCACTATTGCGACGAGGAGATACGCCTGAATCGTTCGTGGGCGCCCGACCTTTACCTCGAGGTAGTTCCTGTCACAGTGGTTGACGGCAATCCCCGAGTCGCGGGCGAAGGCACACCAATCGAATACACCGTCCGTATGCGACAGTTCGCGTACGACATGCGACTCGACCGGCAGCTCGCTATCGGGCAGCTCGGGGTCGACGACATGCTCGAGCTGGCGACGGAAATCGCGCGCCAACACCTGCATGCAAGGAAGATCAAGCCGAGCGCGCACTTGTCGCGGGTGACCAGGCAAATGATCCTCGACAACTATGAGTCACTTGCCGGCGAAGTACCGGAGGCATTCCTGTCGGCGCAGTTGCGCTGGATGAAGTGCGAGTTGGATGCCTACGGCCCGATGATGGACGAGCGCAGCAGAGATGGCTTTTTCCGCGAGTGCCATGGCGACCTGAAACTCGCCAATATCGTCCGCCTGCCAGAAGGAATTCGGGCCTTCGACTGCATCGAATTCAACCGGGACCTGCGCGAGATCGATGTGGTCGCCGATTACGGGTTCCTCATGATGGACCTCAAAACGCGTGGCGCCGCCGACCTCGCGAGCGTTTTTGTGAATCGCTATCTCGAGATAACGGGCGATTATCGGGGCGTATGTCTATTGCCGATATACGAGGTCTACCGGAGTCTCGTCCGCGCGAAAATACTTGGCATCAAGATACGCGAAGCCGGCGCATTGGAAGCAGCGGCGAGTGATCGCCGCGCCATGAAACGCTACTGCGCCTTTGCCCGCACACTTACGACACGGCAGCTCCCGGTGTTGGTCGCGATGACAGGTTACTCGGGTTCTGGCAAGTCGCGGCTGTCCAGTCGCCTGATCCAAAGTCTCGCTGCCATTCGATTGCGCTCTGACCTGGAACGGAAAAGGCTCGCAGGTCTGGAACCTGAAGCCGACAGCCAGTCCGGAGTCGAGCGTGGTATCTACGATCGCAATACCACGGCCGCCGTTTACGATCAGCTGCTGGAAACGGCGGGCGAATTGCTGCGCGCCGGATTGACTGTCATCGTGGACGCCTCGTTTCTCAGTGCGACCCATCGGCGGCTCGCGAAACAGACCGCGGAGCGCTCGGGCGCCGGATTTGCGCTGGTCAGAACAATTGCCTCCGAGACCGCGTTGCAGAATCGGCTGCAGTTTCGGAGCAAGAGTACGAGTGTGTCCGAGGCAGACATTGCCGTTCTGCGCCACCAACTCGATTCGGCCGATCCGCTGACCGCGGTTGAAACAGACGCCGCGATTACCGTAGACACTGAAGAGGAGATCGACATCTCCCAGCTGACCTCAGATATCTACAGCGTTTCCCGTGAGGCTCGTTGAACAAAGCCCGCCTTTTGGAGATTGCGTCGCCTCGCTCGCGGTGACGAGTCGCAGCCAGAGCCGCGCCTACGGTTTCATCTGTTGCAGGGTTGCAGCCAGCTGCGAGGGTGGCAGGTAGCCTGAGATCAGCGAGCCGTCTTCGAGAATGATTGCGGGCGTGCCAGTCAGCCCAACTTCCCTGCCGAGAAGATAGTGCTCCTGCACCATCGACGCATCGCACTTGCTGGTCGGAAACTCGCGATCCAGCTTGGCCATCGTCAGGGCATTCTGCCGGTCAGCAGCACACCAGACATCTTCCATCGTGTTCCACGCATGCGATGCCGGTCCGTTGCGCGGATACAGGAAGTAGCGCACTTCAATGCCCTGCTCCATGTATTCATTGATCTGACTGTGCAATCGGCGGCAATAGGTGCAATCGACGTCCGTGAACACGGACACCTTGTACTTCACTTCGTCCGGCGCGAACACGATTGTGTGATCGTCCGCCACATTGGCCAGCAGGTTGCGGCGGGTCTCGTTGCGCAGCTCTTCGGTGAGGTTGGCGCCCATATCGAGGTCGATCAGGTCGCCCTGCAACAGGTAGCGACCATCAGCAGAGATATACGCGACGATGTGTTCTTTATGAATGGTGTACCAGCCGTCCACAGGACTCCTGGATACACTTTCCGGTCCGATCATCTCGAACTGCTCGCCAACAAGCTGGCGCACCTTCTCTAGCTCGGCATCAGCGTCATCGGCCAGCGCAGACGGGGACAGAAAGGCGGCAACCGATATTGCGGCGAACAGGGCTAGAGGACTGAATTTTCTTTGGCTCATACTCTTAGGTGACCGGGCCAGGTTAACGGATATTACATGGACCTCGGAGAGCTCCCCCGGTACCGGTCCGGCGCAGAGTTTAACAGAGCTAGCCGCGGGGGTGGTGATCGCCGTGCAGGTCCTTCAAACGCTCGCGGGCAACGTGCGTATAGATCTGCGTCGTACTCAGATCACTGTGGCCGAGCAGCAGCTGAACGACGCGCAGGTCCGCACCGCGGTTGAGAAGATGGGTAGCAAACGCATGACGCAGGCTGTGCGGCGAAAGCTTCTTGCGGACGCCACCTTTCTCGGCATATCGCTTGATGATGTGCCAGAACGCCTGGCGCGTCATGCGGTCACCGCGGCGTGTCGGGAACAGGTAGTCCGTCTGGCGCTCCAGCAGGATTTCCATGCGCGGGCCATCGATGAAGTCCTTCAGCCAGCGCTGGGACTCCTCGCCAAGCGGGATCAGGCGCTCGCGATCGCCTTTGCCGACGATACGCAGGACGCCCTGGTTAAAGTTGATTTGCGACTGCTTCAGGTTGATCAGTTCGGAAACGCGCAGACCCGTTGCATAGAGCAGCTCGAGCATCGCGCGGTCGCGATGGCCCAGCGGCTCGTCGGTGTTCGGTGCATTGAGCAGGGAATCGACCTCTTCCTCGCTCAGCGTCTTGGGCAGCGAGCGGCCGATGCGCGGCATCTCAATATCCGCGGTGGGATCCGTGTCGCGCAGGCCTTCGCGCATGATGTAGCGGAAGAATCGACGGAAACTGGACAGTTGCCTGGCCGTCGACCGCGGCTTGGCGCCGCCTTCTACACGTCCTGCAATGAACTCGAGGAGATCCGCCTTCTCGGCTTCCTCGATGGACTTGTCGTGTTCAGCCAGTCCGCGTCCCAGTGTCATCAGGTCGGCGCGATAAGCGCCCAGCGTGTTTTGCGATAAACCACGCTCCATCCAGATGGCATCGAGAAAGCGGTCCACCAGCTCTTCTGAGCGAGCGACCGACTTCGACTCCTGTTTGTCCTTATCTTTGCTGGTCATAAGTCCATTCTGTTTAGTCGCGCAATCCTTTGCGGTAGCATACGCCGGTTTTCACACCTCTCCGGCATCGCCAAGCGACGGATTTTTCAAGGGTTTGAGTATGATTTGGACGTGTCGCAACCGGCGTGACCGCTGTCACATATTCCCAAAGGCGTTTACATAAAGTGACCTACGTCACACTCATACTCAAGACACTGTACGGCTTTTACGGCTGGCTGGTTTTCGGCCTTTGTGCCTTATTTGCGCTTTTTGTAACACTTTTGGTTCCTGTGACCACCCTGCGCCACCGACTGGCGGCCGCAGCATCGAGGGCCATTTTCGTCCTCGGTGGCATCCCGGCCATCTGCAAAGGCATGGATAACCTGCCCGAGGGCAACGCCATCGTCGTCGCCAACCACGCCAGTTTCGTCGATGGCATGCTGCTCAAAGGCTACCTGCCCTACCGGTATTCCTTTGTTATCAAAGGAGAAATGCGGAATATACCGGTCGCGCACTTCTTGTTGCGACGATCCGGTTCAAAGTTTGTGGAACGCCATGAACAATCGGGCAGTAGCCGTGACGCCCGCAAGATCGTCAAGGCCGCCCTGGAGGGTGAGTCGCTGGCATTCTTCCCGGAGGGCACATTCCGCAAGGAACCTGGCGTTGGCCGTTTTCGCGCCGGGGCATTTGTTGCCGCAATTCGCGGCAGCCTGCCGGTCGTGCCCGTCGCGATCAGCGGAACGCGCGGCATCATGCCGGAAGGCCGCATGTGGCCGTGGCCATTTCGGCCGCATTTCGAGGTGCTGCCGGCGATCTATCCCGATGACCCGGCATTCAAAGATCACAAGCTACTTGCAGAGACCGCAAGACACCACATATTGAATGTGCTCGACGAGCCTGATCTGTGTAAAGTATCCGGCGAAAATTCTAATTAGGATTAAAAAATGACTTCCGACCCTGTCGTCATTGTGGCGGCCAAGCGAACACCCATCGGCGCATTTCAGGGCGTGCTCTCGCCCGCTGCAGCGCCCGACCTCGGAGCTGCTGCCATCGCAGGCGCCATCGCCGACAGTGGTATCGACGCCGGTGACGTCGACCAGGTACTCATGGGTTGCGTACTGCCAGCCGGTCTTGGCCAGGCACCCGCGCGACAGGCTGCAATCAATGCAGGTATTCCTGTTGGAGCGGCTTGCACCACGGTCAACAAGATGTGCGGCTCGGGCATGGAGACCATCATGCTCGCGCACGACCTGATCAAGGCGGGCAGTGCTGCGATCGTAGTGGCCGGCGGGCTCGAGTCGATGACCAACGCACCGTACCTGTTGCCAAAATCGCGCGGCGGCTACCGCATGGGGCACCAGGAAGTACTGGACCACATGTTCTATGACGGCCTGCAGGACCCTTGGCAGGGTCAGATGATGGGCCACTACGCTGAAGAGACAGCGAAGAAATACGGCTTTACGCGCGAGGAACAGGACGCTTTTGCCATCGAGTCCGTCACTCGCGCGCAGGCAGCGGTGGCCGCTGGCACTTTCAACGATGAGCTTTCTCCGGTCACGATGAGCACACGAAAAGGCGATGTCACGGTCGATACCGACGAGACACCCGGAACCGTGAGCATCGAGAAAATTCCAACGCTGCGGGCAGCATTTGCTAAGGATGGCACCGTGACTGCGGCATCGTCTTCGTCCATTTCCGACGGCGCGGCGGCGTTGGTGCTGATGTCAGCCAGCGAAGCCGAAAAGCGCGGCCTCGAGCCCATAGCAACGCTCAATGGACACTCGAGCTTCGCGCAGGAGCCGGCTTGGTTCACGACGTCGCCTGTATCGGCTATCAAGTACCTGCACGATAATCTCGGCTGGAATCCGGACAACGTCGATCTCTACGAAATCAATGAAGCGTTCGCCGTCGTGACGATGGCGGCCATGCGTGACATTGGACTTGATCACGCTATCGTGAACGTAAACGGCGGAGCCTGCGCGCTCGGCCACCCGATCGGCGCTTCGGGCGCACGTATTACGACAACCCTGCTCTACGCACTCAAGGCCCGCGGCCTCAAGCGCGGGGTTGCCTCACTTTGCATCGGTGGCGGCGAAGCGGTCGCTGTCGGTGTTGAACTAATCTAGGAATAGCAATGGATCTCGCAACAGCAAAAGCCGTCATAACTGGCGGTGCATCAGGTCTCGGATTTGCCACGGCGCAGCGTGTCATTGACGCCGGTGGCCATGTCGTTCTTCTCGACATTAACGACAAACTCGGCGCCGAAAGCGCCGCGAAGCTCGGTGACCGCGCGACCTATATCAATACCGATGTTGCCAACGAGGAATCTGTGAAGGCCGCCATCAGTGCGGCGAACGAAGCCATGGGCGGAATCACGCTGGCCGTGAATTGCGCCGGTATCGCAACCGCCGGCCGCACGCTTGGCCGCGACGGCCCCTGGCCCACCGAATTGTTTAACCGCGTCATCCAGGTGAACCTCGTCGGCAGCTTCAACATTACCAAAGAGGCCGCCGCTTTCATGGCGCAGAACGAGCCGAACGATGATGGCGAACGCGGCGTGATCATCAGCACCGCGTCGATCGCAGCCTTTGAGGGTCAGATCGGCCAGGCCGCCTACTCTGCCTCGAAAGGCGGTGTCGTCGGCATGATGCTGCCAATCGCCAGGGAATTCGCCAACTTCGGCATTCGCGTCAACACGATCGCGCCGGGCGTATTCCTGACGCCGATGGTCGCCGGCATGCCCGAGGAAGTGCAGGAGTCACTCGGCAAGCAGGTGCCGTTCCCGCCGCGCCTGGGCCGCCCCGAAGAATATGCCGACGCAGTCCAGTTCATCTACGGAACGACAATGGTGAACGGCGAAACGATCCGCGTGGATGGGGCCATCAGGATGCAGCCGAAGTAGGAGCCCGCCCCAGCGGGAGATTTACCCTGTAGGCGCGGCCCATGGCCGCGACCCGTCATTCCGATTCCGCTGCGTCATTTCGAGCCCGCAGGGCGACGCAATCTAATGCCCCTCTCTGGAGGCGCAAATGATTGTCATTCAAAAACTCCTCCCGCGGGAGGATTTCTGACCGAACCGGAAAAAGAATGCCTGGAGGTTCAATGACTGGCTGCTTTTTCCCAAAGCGGCCGTTTGAGAGTGCTCTCTTGTGTGGCTGCTGACAGCCAGGAGCAGTCAGTCAATAACGTCAAAACACCGTCGTCACATGTCGGCTGGAGGCAACTATTCAGGCTCATCGACCCACGTAGTCTTTACCGGCCCCTCCCCAATTATCTGGACTTCGACAGGCTCTTCACCGCATGCTCCGTCAAAATGAATGCCTCCTTTCGGGTGCATAACATACGCTCCGGCTGTCAGTGAAATCGTATCGTCGCAGCTACCCGATCGGCCTTTTCCGAACGCCCATACTCCGGATATCACGGTGATGTGCCTGTCTTGGTCATGATGATGTGGTGAGAACGTCAGACCAGGAGGTATTTTTAGGCGAATGACATAAACGCCCGCCTTAGCTGGATCTCCGGACAAAACCGAGTAACCGAGTTCTGGAAGTTCAGGGTGTGGCTCGTATGGCACATCCTCTGCTTGAACATCGACAAACCCAGAAGCAACTTCATTAGCATGTGTCCTGGTCGACGAGCCTGCCACAAGGAATGAGAAAGCTAGAAGCGAAATGCACAGCCGCATGTTGTCTCCGAGAAAAAAGAAATCGACGGTCCGGTATGGGTCGGTACCAGCCGCTGAGTATACCTGCCACGAGAGGCTGGTTCCGGGTGTATAGCAGCCGCTGGGGTGGGCTCCTACATGCCGCTGTAGTTGGGGCCCCCTCCGCCCTCAGGTACCGTCCATACGATATTCTGCGTCGGGTCCTTGATGTCGCACGTCTTGCAGTGCACGCAGTTGCCGGGGCTGATTGTAAACACCTTTTCACCGCCCTCCTCTACCACTTCGTAAACACCGGCCGGGCAATAACGCTGCGCAGGCTCATCGAAATTCGGCAGGTTGTACTCGATCGGTACTGACTCGTCCCTCAGCTTGAGATGCGACGGCTGATCTTCCTCGTGGTTCGTGTTCGACAGGTATACCGACGACAGTCGATCGAACGTAATGACGCCATCAGGCCTGGCGTATTCGATGACCGGCGTCTCCGAGGCTTTCTTCAGGCTGCCATGATCGGTCTGCTTGTTGCGCCAGGTGAAAGGCATCTTGCCGAAGAAGATGTTCTGGTCGATGAATGTGAACGCGGCGCCCCAGAACGTGCCGAATTTGACGAGCGCAGGCCCGAAATTCCGTCCCTGGTGCAGTTCCTTGTATACCCACGACGCGTTAACGTTGTCTTCATAATCGCCGAGTTCGGACTGGCCTTCGTCACCGGCCGACAACGCGCGATGAACGCTTTCCGCAGCCAGCATGCCGGTCTTGATGGCGGTGTGGGCGCCCTTGATCTTGACGCCATTGAGGAAACCGGCGCCACAGCCGACGAGCATGCCACCCGGGAATGTCAGTTTCGGTAACGACTGCAGACCGCCTTTGTTGACCGCCCGCGCGCCGTAACCGATGCGTTTGCCGCCATCGAGGTACTGGCGAATCTTCGGGTGCAGTTTCCAGCGCTGGAATTCCTCGAATGGCGACAGGTGCGGATTGCTGTAATCGAGGGCGATGATCAGGCCCAGGTACACCTGGTTGTTCGATGCGTGATAGAGAAAACCCCCACCCTCGGTGTGGTTGTCGAGCGGCCAGCCGGCCGTATGCACGACGAGACCTTCTTTGTGCCGCTCCGGTTCGACTTCCCAGACTTCCTTGATGCCGATGCCGTAGTGTTGCGGGTCCGCATTTTCGCGCAGGTCAAAGCGATCCATGACCTGTTCACTCAGGTTTCCGCGCACGCCTTCTGCGAATATCGTGTACTTGCCCAACAACTCATAGCCTGGCTGGTACGAGTCCTTCTTTTGCCCGTCCTTGCCGATGCCCATATCGCTCGTAGCGACGCCGGTTACCCTGCCCTCGTCGTCATACAGCACCTCGGATGCGGCGAAGCCGGGAAAAACATTGACGCCCATGGCCTCGGCCTGCTCGCCCATCCACTGGCACAGCCGGCCCAGGCTGATGATGTAGTTACCGTGGTTGTGCATCGGCCGTGGTACGAACAGCCCCGGCGTGCGGATGGCCTTCTTCTCGTTGGTCAGGAAGTACACATCGTCGCCGGTGACCTCGGTCCTGACCGGCGCGCCCTTCTCCTTCCAGTCCGGGAATAACTCGTCGAGGCCGGTGGGCTCGAAGACATTTCCGGACAGGATGTGGGCACCGATCTCGGAGCCCTTTTCGACAACCACGATCGACAGGTTTGTGTCGAGTTGCATGAGCCTGCATGCCGCCGCAAGCCCGGCGGGTCCGCCGCCGACGATGACGACATCGAATTCCATCGATTCGCGTTCGATTGCTTCTGTCATATGCGATGCGCCCGGTTATAGAATGCCCGAAAAAGGATATCTGGAATCTTGAGTATTCGCGAGGCATATGAGGAAAGCCTCCGGCGTCACGGCCATGACCGTGATGCCGCGCAGCTTGCCATTGTCGAACGCCTGGACGACCTGCGGTTACGGCTGAATACGGCAAGACCGCGGCGCAAACTGTTCGGATTGTTCCGCGCGGCAAGCAATCATGGCGCTGTCCGTGGCCTCTACCTCTGGGGCGGTGTCGGGCGCGGCAAGACATTTCTCATGGACCTGTTCTTCGAATCACTGGACATCGAGCGCAAGAAGCGCATTCATTTTCATCGCATGATGCATGACGTACATGACCGCCTTGCGAAACTCGGTGATGTCGCCGACCCTCTCGACAAGGTTGCTGACGCCATTGCCGCCGATACGCGGGTGCTGTGTTTCGACGAGCTCTTCGTCAGCGATATCGGCGATGCCATGATCCTGGGCCGCCTGCTCAACGGTTTGTTCGAGCGCGGCGTAACACTGGTCGCTACCTCGAACGCCCACCCGGATGACCTGTACAAAGACGGCCTGCAGCGGCAGCGATTCCTGCCGGCCATCGAGTCGATCAAGGAAAACAACGATGTCTTGCAACTCGACGGCGATGTCGACTACCGCCTGAGGCTGCTGCAACAGGCCGGCACGTACCTCACACCAGACAACGACGCCGCGCGCGCCCGGCTGCAGGGCTTTTTTGTCGAATCGGCGTCGAGCCAGGTGGAACCGGGCGCCGTCCTCGAAGTCAATGGCCGTGACATTCGCACTCGGCACTGTGCCAAGGGCATTGCGTGGTTCGAATTTCCGGACATATGCGACGGACCACGCAGCCAGAATGACTACATTGAGATTGCGCGCTGGTACCCGACCGTCATCGTATCCGGCGTCCCGCGCTTCGACAGGACCAGTGAGGACCAGGCGCGGCGCTTCATCGCGCTCGTCGACGAATTCTATGATCGCCGCGTAAAACTGATGATTTCCGCTGCTGTGCCGGCCGACGAACTGTATGCAGGGGAGAAACTCAGCTTCGAATTTGACCGAACTGTCAGCCGACTGATCGAAATGCAGTCAACCGACTACCTGGCAGCACCCCACCTGGCGTAAACTCTCGACCTGAGCCGTTTCATTCGCAACAATCGAAAAGCAATGAAAGACGAACTGATACTCGAGGACTTCCTCCCTTACCGCTTGTCCATCACGTCCCATACGGTCAGCACCAATATTGCCCGTATCTACGAAAAGCGCTTTGGTGTGTCGATCCCGGAATGGCGCGTCATCGCCATCCTGGGCCGCTACCCGGGACTGTCGGCAGTGGAAGTCGCAGATCGCACGCTCATGGACAAGGTTGCCGTGAGCCGCGCGGTGACCAAGCTCATCAAGAATGGTCGCATCGACAGGGAGTTCGCAGACGCCGACCGGCGACGGTCGATACTCAACCTGTCCGAGGAAGGCCGCAATGTGCACAACGAAATCGCGCCGCTCGCGCTGGAGTTCGAGAAACAACTTGTCGAAGACCTCAGCGCGGAGGATTACGAGAAATTCAACTCTATCCTCGAGCAACTGCTCGACAAGGCTCATCAGCTAGGCAGCTAGTCAGCCCGGAGACCTTTCAGTGACACCTAAAGAATTGCGCCGAGGCAGCGATCGCAAGGGCAGCATCGTCCAGGAGATCCTTGCCGCTCGTGCCGGTACAAAGTACCTGACCAACCGCAAGCAGGCCCGCATCTTCCTCGAACAGTACGTGGCCGATGTACCGGTCGAGGACCTGGAGGGTCGCTCCGCCGAGATCATGGCGAATATTGCGCTCAGCCACCTCGAGTTTGGCGCCACGCGCCGCAAGGGACAGGCCAAGTTGCGTATCTACAACCCAACCGAGAAGAGCCATGGCTATTCGTCGGCGTATACGTTTATCGAAATGGTCAACGACGATATGCCGTTTCTTGTCAATTCGGTGTCGGCGGCAGTTGCGAGGCATGCTCTCGGCGTGCATATCACGGTTCACCCGATCATCAACGTCAAACGCGACGCAAAGGGCAACATCCAATCCATCTGTGAGCCAGGCAAGGAATGCGGGCGGCCAGAATCGTTCATCCGCCTTGCGATTGATCGCGAAACCGGCACAAAAGAGCTGAAGGCACTGGAAAAAGACATACGCGGTGTGTTGTCGGACGTGCGCCTTGCTGTACGTGACTGGAAGAAAATGGTCACAAGAATGCGTGAGAGCTGCGAACTTCTCGAGAACGGGCCGAAGCGCGCGAACCAGCAACTGCGCGAAGAGAGCCAGGCATTCCTGGAGTGGCTCGCCGACGACCACTTCACGTTCCTTGGCTATCGCGAGTATCAGCTCCAGGAACGCAACGGCAAGGTATTTCTCGCCCCGGTCAAGCGGAGCGCGCTCGGACTGCTGTCCCGGAAATCGCGCCAGGGCCACACCATCGAGCTGACGGCCGAGATGCGCCGCCTGCGGCGCAGCCGGGACTGGCTCATCCTGACAAAAGCCAACTCGCGCTCGACGGTGCACCGTAGCGCGTATCTCGACTACGTCGGGGTCCAGGTCTACGACGAGAACGGTCAGGTCACCGGTGAACGGCGCTTCATAGGACTGTTTGCCTCGGCTGCCTACAGCGAAACGCCACTCAACATTCCACTATTGCGCCACAAGCTCGAAAGAATCTTTGCTCGTACGCATCTCGAACCGGTCGGCCATCGTGGTAAGGCACTGCTGCACATTATCAATACGTTTCCACGCGACGAACTGTTCCACGCAACCGCACAGGACCTGGCGAGAACGGCCGTCGGAATCCTCAATCTGCAGGACCGCCAGCGCGTCAAGTTTTTCCTGCGCCGCGATCTGTTCCGCCGCTATTTCTCCTGCCTTGTCTTCGTACCTCGCGAGAAATACACCACTCGTGTGAGGCGCCAGATCGAAGCCATTCTTCAGGACGCGTTTGGCGGAACATCGGTCGATTCGAGCGTGCAAATCTCGGATTCGGCACTCGCTCGCGTGCATCTCATCGTGCATACGCCGACGGGTGACCGCCCGCGTATCAGCATCAATGCCATCGAGGAAATGATCGCCAACGTCGTCGTCACCTGGTCCGATCACCTGCGCGACGAGATCAATGATGAATGTGGGCTCGACGAGGGTCCGCAGCTGTACCGCAAATACCGCGATGTCTTCCCGCCTGGCTACCAGGACGATGTCACGCCTCGCGAAGCATGCAGTGATGTGAGCCGCATCGAGCAGATGCTTGCAGACGGCTCATCTCGCACCGTCGAGCTCTATGAGCCTGAAGGCAGCGAGCCCGGGGAGATGCACTTCATGATTTACAGCTTTGATGAGCCCCTCGTGCTGTCAGAAGCTTTCCCGGTGCTCGAGGACATGGGTGTTGATGTTTATACCGAGCACCCGTACGAACTCACTCTGCAGGACGGCCAGTCATTCTGGATACAGGACTTTCATCTGCGGCACCCGGGCGGTGGGCAGCTTGATCGCAATACAGTCGCGCCACGCTTCGAAGAGTGCTTCATGCAGGTTCTGGCGGGCGACATCGAGAGTGACGGCCTCAATCGCCTGATCCTGGCCGCAAAACTGACGCCACGTGAAACAACCCTGTTACGCTGCTACACGAAGTACCTGCTGCAACTGGGCATGCCATTCAGCCAGGCATACATGGAGGACGTGTTCAGCGCCCACCCTGCCCTCGCCAAGTTGCTCGTCGAGCAATTCCAGCTGAAATTCGACCCGACCATCCCGGCAGGCAAGCGCAAGTCCGGACTTGCAACGCTGAAACAGGCGGTCAAGCGTGCCGTTGCGCGTGCCGGCAACGTCGATGAGGATCGCATCCTCGCGGCATTCGCAGGAGCGATAAATGCGACTCTGCGAACAAATTTCTTCCAGCTCGACGAAAACGGTGAGCAGAAAAAATACATCTCCATAAAACTTGACCCTTCGGGCATTCGCGAGATGCCATTGCCGAAACCCAAGTACGAGATATTCGTATTTTCGCCCGATGTCGAGGGTGTACACCTGCGTGCCGGCGACATCGCTCGCGGTGGTCTGCGCTGGTCGGACCGTCGCGAAGACTTCCGTACTGAAGTCCTCGGTCTTATGAAGGCACAGGTGGTCAAGAATACGGTCATTGTGCCGACCGGCGCCAAAGGCGGCTTCTTTCCGAAGCGCGCCCCCAAGGACGATCGCGAAGCGATTCTGAAAAATGGAATCGCGTGTTACCAGACCTTTGTCAGTGGCCTGCTCGATATCACCGACAACGTCGTCGATGGCAAGGTCGTGACGCCGAAGAATGTGGTCCGGCGCGACGGCGAAGACCCCTACCTGGTTGTTGCAGCCGACAAGGGCACGGCGACCTTCTCTGACATCGCCAACGAACTCTCTGCCAGGTACAACTTCTGGCTCGACGATGCATTCGCGTCGGGCGGCTCAGCCGGATACGACCACAAGAAGATGGGCATTACGGCGCGAGGAGCCTGGGAAGCCGTGAAACGGCATTTCCGTGAGCTCGGCGTCAATGTGCAAAAGGACCTGTTTACGGTTGCAGGCATCGGCGACATGAGTGGCGACGTCTTCGGCAATGGCATGTTGTTGTCGCGCAAGATTCGCCTGCTTGCGGCCTTCAACCACATGCACATCTTCCTCGACCCGGACCCGGACGTAGCCGCAAGTTACCGCGAGCGTCAGCGGCTGTTCAAAAAGCCGCGGTCGAGCTGGGCAGACTATAACGACAAGCTCATTTCGAAGGGCGGCGGTATTTTTTCGCGGCAGGCCAAGACGATACGCCTGAGTGCGGAAGCACGCCGCATGCTCGGTACGAGCGAGATGACGATGCAGCCGGACCAGCTGATTCGGGCAATTTTGAGGATGAAGGTCGATCTGTTCTGGAATGGCGGCATCGGCACCTATGTCAAAGCCAGCAGTGAAGGTCACAGCGACGTTGGCGACCGCACCAACGACAGCGTGCGCGTTGACGCAGACCAGCTGCAATGCAAGGTTATCGGCGAAGGTGGCAACCTCGGCCTGACGCAGCGTGCGCGCATCGAGTTCAGCCAGCACGGTGGCCGCGTCAACACCGACTTTATAGACAACTCTGGCGGCGTCGACAGCTCCGACAGGGAGGTCAATATCAAGATTCTGCTTAGCGAGGTCGAGAAGCAGAAGAACATGACGCGTGAAAAGCGAAACCAGTTACTGGCGTCGATGACCGATGACGTTGCCGAACTCGTGCTGCGCAACAACTACCTGCAAATGCAGGCGATCAGCATGAGCGAAGTGCGTTCAGTCGAACGCATCGACGAGATGGCGCGCCTGATCGCCAACCTCGAGAAAAGCGGCGTGCTCGACCGCGAGCTTGAGTTCCTGCCGGACAAGTCCGAGATTGAGGACAGGCAGCTGCGCAGGCAGGGCTTCACGCGCCCTGAACTGGCCGTTGTCCTGAGCTATGCCAAGATAGACCTGTACGACGGGCTGATAGCCAGTGGACAAACCCTGGAAGACTTCCTGGTCGTCGATCCGCTGCGTTATTTCCCGGCTGTCCTCAGGCGTCGCTACAACGAATTCATCCCGGGACACCGCCTGAGCCGGCAAATCCTGGCGACACTGATTGCCAATGACCTGGTCAATCGCATGGGACCGTCGTTCGTGAGGCGCATCAAGATCGATACTGGCGCGGACGTCGTTACGATTGCCCGCGCCTATACGATCGCACGCCAGATTTGCATGGCCGGACCACTGTGGAAAACCATTGAGGAACTCGACCACGAATTGCCGGCGACGACGCAGGTAGCACTGCTGTTTGAAATCAGCCGCTCCTTGCGGCATGCATCGTATTGGCTGATCGAGCGCTTCGGCGAAGATCTTGCCATCGAGCCGCTCGTCAAGCGACTTAAAGAAGGTATGACGACCGTCTATACGAAGACGGGTTCGACCATGTCGAAAGCCGCGCGAATCCGGCACCAGAAAGCCGCGGAAGCGCACATCGCAAGCGGTGTTCCTGAAAAGCTTGCGCATCGCATGTCAAGCCTGTTAGTGACGCGGCCCGCGCTGGACATGGTTGATCTTGCCGCCACATACAAACCTGATGTCCTCGAGCTTGCAAAGCTGTATGCAATCACCAATGACAAACTCGGCATCTACTGGTTGCACGTGTGCGCCGAAGACCTGAAAGTCGCAGATCGATGGCAGGCCGTCGCCAGGAGCAAGCTGCGCGACGAGTTCTTCTGGATGCGGCGTGAGCTCGCCGAGCTGATCCTGCGCAAACGCGGCAAGTACGACCTGACCGAAGCGATCGAACGGTGGCTGACAGCACGCGCCGACAGGGTCGAAAGATTCACGAACATGGTCGAAGAAATGAAACTTCGGCCGGAGGTGGATTTTGCTACGCTCTCGGTCGCCGCGCAGGAATTCCGCGACCTGATATCAACCTGATCAAGAATCTGAATACGGAGAACACATGGCGGGCAAGCTCGTACTTTGTCGTCACGGCCAGAGCGACTGGAATCTCAAGAACCTGTTCACAGGCTGGAAAGATGTTGACCTGACCGAGCAAGGCATCCAGGAAGCCATCGACGCAGGCCAATTGCTCAAGGAGATGGGTTACGAGTTTGATGTTGCCTACACGTCAGTGCTCAAGCGCGCGATCCGGACCCTGTGGATCATGCTTGATGAGATGGACCTGATGTGGATTCCGGTCATCCGCGACTGGCGCCTCAATGAACGTCACTATGGTGCGCTGCAAGGTCTTAACAAGGCCGAAACTGCAGCCAAGTACGGTGACGAACAGGTGCATATCTGGCGCCGCAGCTACGACATTCCCCCGCCCGAACTCGAAATTGACGATGAGCGGCATCCGTCTCACGACCCGAGGTATGCCGGTATCGACAACCTGCCAGGAGCCGAGTCGCTCAAACTTACGCTGGATCGCGTGCGGCCCTGTTGGGACGACGTCATCGCCCCCGACCTGCGCGCCGGCAAGAATGTACTGATCGCTGCGCATGGCAACTCCCTGCGCGCACTCGTAAAGATGCTGGATAAGATATCGGACGAAGAGATCACGGGCTTCAACATTCCGACCGGTATCCCGCTCGCCTACGAACTCGATGACAACCTGGAGCCGACGTCACGCCAGTTTCTTGGCGATCCGGAGGCTGTCGCGAAAGCAGCAGCGGCTGTCGCCGCCCAGGGCAAGGCGAAGTGATACAGTCGCTCGGCGATCACACGCCAGAGCTCATCGGTGCGGAACATTTCGTCGCTGACAATGCGACAGTCATTGGCAATGTGCGACTGCTGCCAAAGTCGAGCGTATGGTTTAACACGGTTATTCGCGGCGATAACGAACCGATCCAGGTCGGCGAAGGCAGCAACGTCCAGGACGGCTGCATTTTGCACACCGACCCGGGTTTTCCACTGACAATAGGCGCCGGCGTTACGGTTGGTCACAGGGTCATGTTGCATGGCTGCACGATTGGGGACAATTCGCTGATCGGCATTGGCAGCACCGTGTTGAACGGCGCCAGGATCGGCAACAACTGCCTCGTTGGCGCACACTCGCTCGTCACAGAAGGCAAATCGTATCCCGACGGCTCACTGATCCTGGGTTCTCCGGCCAGGGTTGTACGCGAACTGACTGACGCAGAAATCGCCGGCATTAAAGTATCGGCGAGTCACTACGTGGAAAACGCCGCCATGTTCAAGACGTCATTGCGAGGAGCGTAGCGACGAAGCAATCCCCTGATTCAATACGCTTTGGTCAATTACCGCTAATGACGTGCGTAGATCAAACCTGCAGCCGAGGGTCGCTGGGTCTGTCGCGTGGCTCATCGATCAGACGAATCAACCCTTCCTGGGCCGTTGACGCCACGAGAACGCCATCTTTCGTATACAACTGTCCTCGCGCAAAACCACGCGCACCGGACGCGTTCGGGCTTTCCATCGCGTACAGCAACCAGTCATCGATGCGAAATTCACGGTGAAACCACAGCGCATGATCGAGGCTGGCCATGATGACCCTGCCCTGCCCGAATGGCACACCATGCGGCAATGTGCTCGTTCCGAGCAGCTCGAAATCCGACACATAGGCGAGCAGGTTCTGATGCAGCGCCAGGTCATCCGGGAGACCATCAACCGAGCGAATCCAGACATGCTTCACTGGCGGCTGCGGTTTCGTGAAATCCAGCGACGGCGCTTCGACGGGACGAAACTCGAACGGGCGTTTGTCGGTCATGAAACGGCGCACTTTCGGCGGCAACTTGTCGAGGTGCTCGCTGGCGATGTCGGCCAGGTCTCGTAACCCGTCGGGATCAGGCACACCCGGTGTCTCAGCCTGGTGGTTAAGGCCGGGTTCCGGCGTCTGGAATGATGCTGCCAGGTTGAATATCGGTCGTCCATGCTGAATCGCGACAACGCGCCGGGTCGAAAAACTGCCACCGTCACGGGCACGATCAACTTCGTAGATGATCGGCGCGTTCATGTCGCCACGACGCAGGAAATAGGCATGCAGCGAATGCGCGACGCGATCCTCAACCGTATGTTGTGCGGCAGACAGGGCCTGCCCCAGCACCTGACCCCCAAAGACCTGCGCACTGCCGATGTCGCGGCTGTCGCCGCGGAAGATGTTGTCTTCAATGCGCTCCAGCTTGAGGAGCGTAATCAGGTCATCGAGAACCGGATGCATCGCTTAGCTGCTGCTGCCACCGTCTACCAACACACCCGTGCCGTTGACGAAGGCGGAATCGTCGCTGGCCAGGAACAAGGCAACTTTCGCGACATCGACGGGTTCTCCCAATCGCCGCGCGGCAGATTGTGAGATGCAGAAGTCGCGCAATTCCTTGTTCTTGCGGAACACTTCACGACTCACCGGCGTCATGATCGCGCCGGGCTGAATGTAGTTGGCCGTGATGCCAAACTCGCCCGCTCCCGCGCCGAGTTTCCGGGTCAGCTCGGACAGGTCCCGCTCCGACCTCGCGAATGCTTCTGCGCCATCCGCCGCGAACAGGCTGCGCAGAAACCCGATATTGATAATGCGCCCAGCCGGGCTTTTCTTCTGGTGCGGTAACGCTGCGCGGCACAGGGATCCAATGAGCTCGGCACGCAGTTCAAGCAAGGACGCGAGTTTCGCATCCTCGTCAGAGAGCGGTGCTTCGCTGGCCAACGGGAATTCATTGACCAGGATATCGATACCGCCGAGTTTCTCCACGGCCTCCTCAACGAGTGCCGGCATGCGACTGGCATCCTTCAAATTCGACGTGTGGCCGGTGATGCCCTCAGACAACTGATAGTCTTAGAATTGCTTGCGTAATTCAATTTTCTAGATCTTACCTGTCGCTGAGTGTGGCAATTCTGTGACGAACTCCACATCTGTCGGGATCCACCACTTGGCCACCTTGCCTTCGAAGAAGGCCAGCAACTCTTCAGCCCCGACTTCCTGCCCTTCCGCCATGACGACAATCAGCAACGGTCGTTCCGTCCATTTCGGGTGGGGGACGCCAATAACCGCAGCCTCGGCGACAGCCGGGTGGGCAATGATCGCGTTCTCGAGATCTATCGAGCTGATCCACTCGCCGCCCGACTTGATGACATCCTTGGTGCGATCGGTAATCGCCATGTAGCCCTCGGGGTCAATAGTGGCCACGTCGCCCGTGTCGAACCAGCCATCTTCGGTATGCGCCCCGCCGGCGCCATCCAGCTTGTAATAGTCACTACATATCCACGGGCCGCGAACCTGCAGTGCGCCGTAGGCTTCGCCGTCCCAGGGCTGCTCCTTACCGTCATCATCCACAATGCGCAATTCACACCCATAAATACCCCGGCCGGCCTTCGCCGCCAGGTCGAGCTGCTCATCATCATCGAGGTGCTCGAGACCCGCCTTGAGGCTGTTGGCGACACCGAGCGGGCTCGTTTCCGTCATGCCCCAGCCCTGCCGCGCCTCGACACCGTGCTTGTCTCGGAATTCCTTAATCATGCTTCTCGGCAAAGCGGCCCCGCCGACGATCGTTCTCTGCAGTGTCTCCAGCCGTTTCCCGGCACTGTCGCAGTACTGCAGCAAAGCCAGCCAGACCGTGGGCACGCCGAGCGCGAGCGTGACTCCCTCACTGTTCATCAGCTGGCACAGCGCCTCACCGTCCCCCATCTTCGGCCCCGGCAATACAAGTTTTGCGCCGCTTATGAATGCTGAATATGGAACGCCCCACGCGTTGACATGAAACAGGGGCACGACCGGTAACACAGTCTCACGGCTGGACAGGTTCATCGTGTCGGGTGCGACGGATGCGTAGGCGTGCAGGACCGTCGAGCGGTGATCGTAAAGAACGCCCTTCGGGTCGCCCGTGGTGCCGGACGTATAACACAGGGCCGACGCCGTTTGTTCGTCGAAATCGGGCCAGTCGAAATCGCCGGGCTCATCGGCGATCAGCGTTTCATAGCACATGACATTGGCGAGTTCGGTGTCAGGCATGTGCTTCTCGTCAGTCATGACGACAAAGCCCTCGACCCTGGGAATCTTGTCAGCGAATGCCTCGAGCAATGGCACGAACATGACATCGGTGAAAACCCACCGGTCCTCGGCATGGTTGATGATGTAGACGAGCTGTTCCGGGAACAGCCGCGGGTTGATCGTGTGGCAGACGAAGCCCGCGCCACTGATGCCGTAGTAAGCCTCCATGTGGCGATAGTCGTTCCACGCCAGCGTCGCGACGCGGTCGCCGCGTTTCGCACCGAGTCCCTGCAGTGCGTTTGCCAGTTTCCTGGAGCGCTGAATGCATTCACGATAGGTGTAGCGATGCAGGGGATTGTCGGCGGTCACAGAAACGATTTCACGGCCTCCATGGAATTTTGCGGCATGCTCCGCGATCGAAGAGATCAGGAGCGGCCGGTTCATCATGAGTCCAAGCATTCGTGTCATCCCCCGGGTTCAGATTCAGCCGCGATAATTTAACAGAAATCCGCCACAGGCGTTGTCGCAGGCACAATCCGAAGCCCTTGATTTTGCGGCGTTTCAGGCTTTTCATGCTATGCTTGCCGCACTGTTTTCTAGCCTCAGTTCAGTGCTCAGAAGGGGGAACAATGAACAAGGGAATTTCATCAGCAATGCGTCTTGGTTTGTTGGTGCCGATGGCCGTTGCCGGGCTGATGTTTGGCACAACGGTTTCGGCACAGGATGACCCAGCGATCTTCGAAGAAATCGTCGTTACGGTCCAAAGACGTGAACAGAGCATCATGGATGTACCGGTCGCCGTCAGCGCAATTTCAGGCGCTGAAATTCAGGCCGCTGGCATCAAGGACATGTTTGATCTGCAACAGAATGTCGTAGGACTGATTGTCGGCCAGAGCCAGACATCGACCTCGACAAACTTCTCGATTCGCGGCGTCGGATCGACATCCAACAACTTTGGTGTCGAATCCTCGGTCGGCATGTATGTCGACGGTGTCTATCGCTCGCGCCAGAGCTCGTTGGTCAACGACCTTGCAGATATTGACACGGTAGAGGTTGCCCGCGGTCCGCAGGGTACGCTGTTCGGCAAGAATACGGCATCGGGCGCCATCATTATGCGCACGGTCCGCCCAAGCCAGGATCGTGACGCGTATATCGACGTAACGGCAGGTGACATGGGGCTCGTCAGGCTGTCCGCGGCGTCCAATTTCTCCCTGGGCGAAAATATGGCCATGCGCGCAACCGGCTTCATGTCGCAGCGCGACGGTTACGTGGATGACGACGTGCTGGGCAGCAACTATTACAACGACCGTGATCGCTGGGGTGCCCGGCTGCAGTTTGCACTCAATGAGCCCGGCGACGACTTCTACATGCGCATCATCGGTGACTATGCCGAGATCGACGAGGTTTGTTGTGTCGCGATTTCACGGATCGACAGCCTGGTTTCCCGGCAAAGCCTGGCAACCGGCGTGCCACAGTTCGGGTCCGACGCAGCAATCGTCGGCTTCGGTGGCACGGTCTTCACAGACTACCCCTACCCTCCCGGTGTGTTCCCGCCAGTTCTCGATGTTCGGACCGGAGTCGGCTTCGACAAGTACCTCGTCGCGTATGACGATCCGCCGCGTTCACAGAACGAGGACACCGGACTGTCAGTCGAGCTGAACTGGGCAATCGGCGACAACATGACACTCACGTCGATAACAGCCGCCCGATCCTTTGACACGTACGATGAGATCGATGCGGACTTTTCGCCGATCCCGCTGATTTCACGCACCAACGATGCGCAGATCGATTCCCTGTCCCAGGAATTTCGCCTGAATGGTGAGTTCGGAGAGGGAAGCAACTTCGTTATCGGCGCCTATTACTTCGGTCAGGAAGTCGATAACCAGACCTTCACGGGCGATGCCTCTGGTGTTGGCACGCTCGGCGATTATGCTGCGTTCACGCGGCCGGAGCTGCAAGACGCCATTGACCTGGTCAATTTCGTTGCGTCGCAGGTCCCTGGGTATCTTCCGGCCGGGGACCCGTTCCCGCCCGCCGTGTATGGCCTCGATGTCGTCAACCAGGACCAGGATGGCTGGGCCGTGTTCGGCCAGGTCGACTGGTCTCTTAGCGACAAGTTCACCCTGACACTGGGCGGCCGTTACACGGACGAAACGAGAAAGATAAGCGCCGTGTACGACCAGACGTTGCCCGCCAATGCGCAGCCTTTCGATCAGCCCGCGTTATTGTTCATCGGCTGCCAGCTTCAAGGGCTATGCCCGGGTACTCCGGACTTTGCCGACCCGGCAACAATCGCTGTATTCGCACCGTTCTGGCTGGATGGCTGGGGCTCGTGGGAATTCGGATCCCTGAGCCCGCGTGCCGATGTGTCTGACGAGTTGCAGGATGACCAAACGACAGGAACCGTCAAACTGAGTTGGTTCCCGTCGGAATCGACGCTGCTGTATGCGTCGTATGCGACTGGTTTCAAATCGGGTGGCACAAACACCGAACGCCTGCCGCTTGGCTTTGACCAACTCTTTGCCGCCGAGACTTCGGATTCGATTGAAGTGGGCCTGAAGGGCGAATATGGTCCGGTGCAGCTAAAGGTGGCCATCTACGACACCGAGTTCGACGACTTCCAGGCCAATTCGTTTACTGGCGCAGGCTTCAACCTGCAGAACGCCGGTAAGCTCAGTATTAACGGCATCGAACTGGAGATGCTCTGGCATCCGACGAATTCAACCGAAATCCAGGCGAACTTCGCGCACAACGAAGGTGAGTATGACGACTTCGAAGGCGGCACTTGCTGGGATACGTACACATTCCATACCGGCATAGACGATCCGGGACGGAGCGATCCAACTTCCCAGCAGTGTGACCGCTCGGGCGATCCGCTGCCGTATAACCCCGAGGATCGGGCATTCGTCGCGTTGACCCAGGATGTCGAGTTGGGCGCGAACCTCTCGATGTTCCTTCGCGGTGAGTACAGCTATGCGTCGTCGCTGTTTACCGATGGTGACCTTGACCCGTTCACGAAGCAGGACAGTGTCGAACTCGTCAATGTGCGCCTCGGGTTCAACTTCGAGAGCATCAACTCCACGCTCACCCTGTGGGGACGCAACATCACGGACGAGCGCTGGTATCACGGCTCGTTCGACCAGCCGCTCGGTTATGACCGGATGAACTCCTACCCGGCAGAACCTGCCACATACGGAGTAACGTGGCAGTCAAACTTCGACTAAGGCAATCCCCGCAAACACGCTAGACATCGCGCTGGGCCAGATCTCTCCGATCTGGCTCCAGCGCGATGCGACTTCAGCCACGGTCGTTGACTGAGCTGCCGAAGGCGGCGACCTGGATGCTGTGCGCAAGGCAGCGTCCAAACATGGCACCGCTGGCGATGTCATGGCTGACCGTGGCTCCTGCCTGGCAGCTCCTACTGGCGAATGGATTCTGGGGCCCGAAACGGATGTGGAATCGTTTTGCCTTGCGACCCTCGAATGGTCATAAAATGGACATCCCCCGGTCAGGTGCTGGCGCGGTGGCAAACGTATCCTTTTGCCATCAATAACCAAGGAATCGTTTTGCCTTGCGACCCTCGAATGGTCATAAAATGGACATCCCCCGGTCAGGTGCTGGCGCGGTGGCACACGTATCCTTTTGCCATCAATAACCAATCGAAAGGTGCAGACAAATGAGCAGGCGATACGAAAACATCCTGGACACCGTTGGCAACACGCCAATCGTCAAGCTGAACAACATTGGCCCGAAAGACGTCAATGTGTACGTCAAGATCGAGTCATTCAATCCGATGGGCTCGGTCAAGGACCGGCTCGCACTCGGCGTTATCACCGAGGCAGAGGAAAGCGGCGCCCTGAAACCCGGGCAGACCGTGATCGAGGCGACCAGCGGCAATACCGGTATCGGTCTGGCGATGGTCTGCGCCCAGAAGGGCTATCCGCTGGTCGTTACGATGGCGGAAAGCTTCAGCCTCGAGCGCCGCAAGATGATGCGCTTCCTCGGCGCCAAGGTCATCCTGACGCCGGCAGCTCTCAAAGGCAGCGGCATGCTGGCCAAGGCCGTTGAACTGGCCGAAAAACACGGCTGGTTCCTCGTGCGGCAATTCGAGAACGAAGCCAATGCCAATGCGCACTCGAGAACCACGGCCCCGGAAATTCTCGAAGCATTTGCCGACGACGGGCTGGACTACTGGGTCTCGGGCTTTGGCACCGGAGGGACGCTCAAAGGTGTCTCGCGCGTACTGAAAAAGGAGAGTCCGAATACTAAGATTGTCGTCTGCGAACCCGATAACTCGGCGATCCTGGGCAGCGGCATCCCGCAAAAGCGCGAAGCGGACGGCACGATCACCGAGAGCCACCCGTTGTTCCGGCCGCATCTCATGCAGGGCTGGAGCCCCGATTTCATCCCGAAGCTGACCGAGGACGTGGTCGAGGCCGAACTCATCGACGAGATTCTGCCGATCGCCGGTGACGACGCACTGCGGCTGTCCAAATCGCTGGCGCGCGATGAAGGCATATTCGTCGGCATCTCCGCCGGCGCTACGCTTGCCGGCGCGCTGGCCGTTGCAGAGAAAGCGGAGCCCGGCTCCAACATCTTGTGCATGCTTCCGGATACCGGCGAACGCTACCTGTCAACACCGTTATTCGACGGTATCGGCGATGACATGACGCCCGAAGAGATCGAGATTTCGCAATCGACTCCCAATTATCATTTCGCGTCTGCCCCGCCACCGGCGCCCGCCGACAACGAAGACGAACTACCGGCAGAAACCGCGCCGGCCGATATCGTGGAATTTTTTGATGAAGTGACTGGCAGCGCCGAAGAGCCTGTCGTCCTGTTTGCGCTCGAATGGTGCGAATTCTGCTGGTCAGTGCGCAAGATGTTTGCCGCGTACGACATTCCTTACCGGTCCGTCGACCTCGACTCGGTGGCCTACCAGGAAGACAACAGGGGCGGCAACATCCGCAAGGTCATCGAGCAGCGCACGGGTCTGAAGACGATTCCGCAGGTCTATGTCGGCGGCAAACACGTCGGCGGCGCATCAGAGACCTTTGATGCCATCAAGGACGGCAGTTTCCAGGCCATGCTTGAAGAAAATGATGTCGCCTGGAACAAGGAAATCACTACGCTGTCCCCAAACTCCTACTCGCCGAGGAAGTACATGCCGAGAATCTCGGCGATGCAGGCGGGTTTGCGCTCGCCTTCGACTTCGATCCGGACCTCGGAGGTCAGCAGCAATGCGCCGGCGCGGCTGCGTGCCTGCAAAATCGTGGCCCGTGCGCGCACCCGCGCGCCTTCCGGGACCGGCGTATAAAACCTGACCTTGTTAGCCCCGAAGTTGATGGCGCGTGCGAGATTCTCGAATTCGAGGAAATTCTCCGTTAATGCCGGGATCAGCGACAGCGTCAGGTAACCATGGGCGATCGTCTTGCCGTCGGGCATCTCTTTCGCAGCCCGCTCGGTATCCACGTGGATCCACTGGTAGTCAGCCGTTGCTTCGGCAAACTGGTCGATGCGATGCTGGTCGATGACGGCCCATTCGGACAGACCGACCTCTTCGCCTTCCAGCGCCTTTGCATCGTCAATGGATTTGATCGGCCGCATGATGGTTTCCTAAATACACACTCGCATCCGCAGTAGCAAGTATCGTATCCCGAATTTTTTTGCTAGCAGCGCTAGAATTGCTGCATGGAGGATGCAGCATACGCGATCGTGCTGGCTGCCGGGTCGGCATCCCGGTATGGCAGCACCAAGCAGCTCGCCAAAATCGATGGCAGCAGCCTGGTCGCACGTACCATAGCAGCGGCGAACGACGCATTGGGCGGCCGTACAGTTGTCGTGCTGGGTCACGATGCGGCGGACATCGCCGATGAAATCCAGGAGATGGCCGGGTTTGTCGTTATCAATGAACGCTTCGAAGACGGGCTGGGCACATCGATTGCGCGCGCCATAAAGGCTGTCCGTCATGTCGCATCGGCGGCCGTCGTAATGCTGGCTGATCAGCCGGGCATTACAGCGT